>JAZQER010000060.1:0-24174 GCA_045539095.1 Acutalibacteraceae bacterium
TGCAGATGCACGTGCTGAGGGCGGAGAGAACGGACAGAATCACAAGGGACTTGTTACCTTTGACCGTAAGTATAAGAAGGATTCCTTCTATGCTTACAAGGCTTGGTTATCTGATGAGCCGTTTGTACACCTTTGCTCCAAGAGATATGTTGACCGAGTTGAAGATGTTACAAAGGTTACTGTTTACTCAAATCTTCCTGAGGTTGAGCTTTTCGCGAACGGAAAGTCTCTCGGCAAGAAGACTGCGGCAGACCACTTCTTCTATTTTGAAGTTCCGAACGTCGGCAGAACCGAGCTTCAGGCTGTTGCAGGAGACTGCAGAGATGAGAGTGTAATCAACAAGGTAGAAGAGTTTAATGATGATTACAGACTGAAAGAGCAGGGCGCTATCCTTAACTGGTTTGACGTAACTATGCCTGAGGGATACCTCTCAATCAACGATAAACTTAGCGATATTATGGCTACCGTCCGCGGAAAGATGATATTTATGGAGCTTGTCGCAAAGATGATGAAGAGTATGAAGAAGGATAAGGAGGGTAATCCTGAAGCTATGGGCTTTAAGATGAATGACGGTATGATGCAGATGATGGGCGGATTTACTGTGCTTCGTCTTGCGAATATGCTCGGCATGATGAACATAACCTTTACTGCCGAGGAACTGCTTGAATTAAATGCAAAACTTAATAAGATAAAGAAGCCCAACAAATAAGAGGAGATAAGATTATGAAAATGTCATTTCGCTGGTATGGTGAAACTGACCCCATATCACTTCAGTACATTCGTCAGATACCTAATATGCGCTCTATTGTTAGCGCTGTTTATGATGTGGCACCGGGTGAGGTATGGCCAGAGGAGAGCCTTCAGAAAATGAAAGCTGAGGTCGAAGCTAACGGTATGCTTTTTGATGTGGTTGAGTCTATACCCGTTCACGAAGATATCAAGCTCGGCAGAGGCCGTGTCGATGAGTATATTGAGGTTTACTGTGAGAACATCCGTCGATGTGCTAAATACGGAGTAAAGTGCGTCACATACAACTTTATGCCTGTTTTTGACTGGACAAGAACACAGCTTGATAAAACCGCTCCCGACGGCTCTACAAGCCTTGTTATGTATTGGGAGCAGATGAAGGGCCTTGACCCCTTAAAGGATGACATCCATCTTCCCGGTTGGGACTCTTCCTATACTCAGGACGAGGTGAGAGAGCTTATTACCGCCTACGGCGAGCTTGGTGAAGAGGGACTCTGGAAAAATCTTGAGAAGTTCCTTAAAAAGGTCATCCCCGTGGCTGAGGAATGTGGCATCAGAATGGCTATCCACCCCGATGACCCGCCGTATCCTATCTTCGGAATTCCAAGAATCATCACAAATGAACAAAACCTTGACAGAATGCTCGCAATAGTTGACAGTCCTGCAAATTCTCTTTGTCTTTGTACAGGCTCGCTCGGCTCAGCAAAGACTAACGATATGGTCAAGATGGTGCGCAAGTACAGCGCTATGGATAGAATAGCCTTTATGCATATGCGTCAGGTACTCGTACTCGAGGACGGAAGCTTTGAGGAACAGGGGCACCTTTCCGACTGTGGAAGCCTTGATATGTATGAGATAACCAAGGCCCTCGTTGAGACAGGTTTTGACGGTTATGTCCGTCCCGACCACGGAAGAATGATCTGGGGCGAGACGGGTAAACCCGGCTACGGACTTTATGACAGAGCGCTCGGCGCTACTTATCTAAACGGCCTTTTCGAGGCATGTGAGAAGTCCAACAATGCATTATGGAGGAAAAAAGTATAATGAATAAAAATGTTATCAATACCGACCTTTCGGGCAAGGTTGCCGTTGTAACGGGTGCAGGTGGAGTTCTTTGCGGAGCTTTTGCAAAAACTCTGGCTAGAGCCGGGGCTGCGGTTGCCCTTCTCGACCTTAATGATGCGGCGGCAGAGGCGATTGCATCTGAGATAAGAGAAGAGGGCGGAAAAGCAAAGGCTTATAAGTGCAACGTTCTCGATAAGGCTATCTGCAAAGAGGTTGCAGATACTGTTATGGCAGACCTCGGTCCCTGTGATATTCTTATAAACGGTGCGGGCGGAAACAACCCGAGAGCAACCACCGATAAGGAATATTTTGAGATGGGCGACATTGATGCCGACACAAAGTCCTTTTTTGACCTTGATGCCGACGGAGTTTCCTTTGTTTTTAATCTTAATTTCCTCGGAACTCTTATTCCGACCCAGGCGTTTGCCGCTCAGATGGTAGGCAGAGAGGGCTGCAACATTATCAATATCAGCAGTATGAACGCTTTCACACCGCTGACAAAGATTCCCGCATATTCGGGCGCAAAAGCAGCTATATCTAACTTTACTCAGTGGCTTGCAGTTCACTTCTCAAAGGTTGGTATCCGTGTTAACGCTATCGCTCCGGGTTTTTTCTCAACAAAGCAGAATGCCGCGCTTCTCTTTAATCCTGACGGTACACCCACACTGAGAACAGGAAAGATACTCGCCGCTACTCCTATGGGTCGCTTTGGTGAGAGTGATGAGCTTGACGGAGGTCTTTTGTTCCTGTTAAATAATGAAGCGGCAAGCTTTATTACAGGTGTCGTTCTGCCTATAGACGGCGGATTTTCGGCTTATTCAGGTGTTTAATTGAATAATATTTAAAATTTTTTTGTAAAATTCAAGTATCGCTTGATTTTTGGATTTAGTAATTTTATAATGTTATTGTTAATTAATTCCAAAGGAGTATTATTATGGGTAAAATAGTAACTTTCGGTGAAATTATGTTGAGACTTGCTCCCAACGGATACTATCGTTTCTTTCAGAACGATCAGATGCAGGCTACCTTCGGCGGCGGTGAGGCTAATGTTGCAGTTTCACTTGCTAACTACGGTATGGAGGCTTCCTTTGTAACAAAGCTTCCTAAGCACGCTATCGGTCAGGCTGCTGTTGATTCTCTCCGTGCTTTCGGTGTTGACACTAAGGACATCGTTCGCGGTGGCGACAGAGTAGGTATCTACTACCTTGAAAAGGGTGCTTCTCAGAGGGGCTCGGTATGTATCTATGACCGCGCTTATTCTGCTATCCAGATGGCTGACCCCGCTGATTTTGATTGGGATGCTATCTTCGAGGGTGCTGACTGGTTCCACTTTACAGGAATTACTCCCGCTTTAGGTGAGAACCTTGTTGAAATCTGTAAACAGGCTTGTAAGGCAGCTAAGGCTAAGGGCGTTAAGATCTCCTGTGACCTTAACTACAGAGGAAAGCTCTGGACCCGCGATCAGGCAAGAACTGCTATGACCGAGCTTTGTCAGTATGTTGACGTTTGTATCTCTAACGAAGAGGACGCAAAAGATGTATTCGGCATCGAGGCTGAAAATACCGATATCTACGGCGGTAAGCTCAATAAGGACGGCTACAAGTCGGTTGCAAAGCAGCTCGCTGATAAGTTCGGTTTCGAAAAGGTTGCTATCACACTTCGTACATCTATTTCTGCAAGTGATAATGATTGGGCAGCTATGCTCTACGACGGAACTGATTACTGCTTCTCCAAGGAGTATCATTTACATATCGTTGACCGTGTAGGCGGCGGCGACTCCTTCGGCGGCGGACTTATCTATTCGTTGCTCTCCGGCAAGTCCACTCAGGAAGCTGTTGAGTTTGCAGTTGCAGCTTCGGCTCTAAAGCATTCTGTTGAGGGTGACTTCAACCGCGTATCTGTTTCTGAAGTTGAAAAGCTCGCTAAGGGCGACGGCTCAGGAAGAGTACAGAGATAACAGTTAAAAATACAAAAACCGTCGGATATTACGTTCCGACGGTTTTATGTTTTTTGGAAAATGCTACATTTTTTCGCTTTTCTTTAAATGGGCAAGCAAGGCTTCACAGCCGAGTTTTATTTCACCAAAGACTTTTTCAAAATTTCCCGAATACCAAGGGTCCTCAATATCCCTCGGATTATCGGTAAAATCTAGCAGACGAGAGACCTTGTGTTTATCATCGCTGCCGATAATTCTCATCAGTCTCGGCATATTATATTCTTCCATTACGATTATATAGTCAAAGTCTTCATAATCTGTGCGGGTGATTTGGCTTGCCCTATGGTCATCAAAAGCAATCCCTTTTTGTTTTAGAATCCTCTGGGCAGGCGGATAAATTGGGTTTCCAATCTCTTCGCGCGATACTGCCTTAGATTCAATATAAATATCATATCCCTTTGCAACATCCTTCATAACAAACTCAGCAATCGGCGAACGACAGATATTCCCGTGGCAGACGAACATTATTTTTATCATTGTTTTGAACTCCAATCTATGCTAATTTATGCCAAAATATGCCGCGTTTACTACCAAAACCAAAGATTTAGGTGATTTTCGAAAGACAGAGGGACGGTTCTCTTATCTCCCAATTCTATACTTTTTCTATCGTAAATATAACATATTTTCGTATTGTTCGCAAGATAAAAAAAGTACGGCTGGTTTTTTCACCAACCGCCCTCTGGAGACAAGGGGACGGTTCTCTTGTCTCTTTTTTAACTAATAGCCCTACCGTTATATACATTTGCATGTAACGCTTTATTTTCGAGTTGAAAGAAGTCTTTGTGTTGAAAATAATATAATTATATGTTAAAATAGGAACATAATAAAATTAAAGGAGTGATACTGTGGCTGTAAAGCTTAATGAAAACAAGGAAGTTGTAAAGCGTATACGTGAGGGGCTGAAAGCTAAAGGCGGATACTGTCCCTGCAGACTTGAGATAAACGATGATAACAAGTGCATCTGCAAAGAATTTAAGGAGCAGATAGCTGACCCTGATTTTGAGGGCTACTGCCATTGTATGCTCTACTATAAATCAAAGGACTGATGAATATGTCTATTATTAATATTACAAATGAAAATTTTGAAGCTGAAGTAATGAACAGTGACAAGCCTGTTCTTCTTGACTTCTGGGCAACATGGTGCGGACCCTGTCAGATGATAGGCCCCATCGTTCACGAAATTGCAGAGGAAAATGATAATATCAAGGTAGGCAAGGTAAATGTCGATGAAGAAATGAAGCTAGCTATGAAATTTGGAATTTCAAGCATTCCCACCCTTATTGTAATCAAGGACGGAAAGCTTACTGCGCAGGCTGTAGGATTTCGTTCTAAAGAGCAGATATTAGACCTTTTAGAGGATTAATTTATGAAAATTCAGTTATCCGATCATTTCGGGTACGCAAAACTACTCCGTTTTACCCTGCCGTCTATAGCGATGATGATATTCACTTCGATATACGGTGTGGTGGACGGACTTTTTGTGTCTAATTTTGTCGGCAAAACAGAGTTTGCCGCAGTAAATTTCATATATCCGCTTATTATGATGCTCGGAACAGTAGGCTTTATGTTCGGTACGGGCGGCTCTGCCCTTATCGCAAAGACAATGGGCGAGGGAGATAAGAAAAAGGCAAACGAACTGTTTTCTCTTTTTGTTTACATACCGGCAGCGCTAGGCATCTTAATTGCAGTGATAAGCTTCATTTTCATTCGTCCTATAGCATCGCTTATGGGCGCCGAGGGCGAGCTGCTTGAACATTCGGTCACATATGCGAGGATTTTGCTCATCGGCATTCCTGCTCTTATACTCCAGTTTGAGTTTCAAAGCTTCTTTGTGACAGCCGAAAAGCCGCAGTTGGGGCTTTGGGTCACTGTGGGGGCAGGAGTTGCAAATATGGTGCTTGATGCTTTGCTGACGGCGGTGTTTCCGCTTGGGATAGCAGGCGCGGCAATAGCTACGGTTATGAGTCAGGTAGTCGGCGGAATAGTGCCTATTTTATATTTTGCGCGCAAGAATACAAGTCTTCTGAAACTAAGCCGTACTTATTTTGACGGCAGAGCGCTTGTTAAAGCCTCGGCAAACGGTTCGTCCGAGCTTATGAGCAATATCTCTATGTCGTTTGTATCAATGCTTTATAATATACAGCTTTTAAAATACGCGGGCGAGAACGGCGTTGCGGCATACGGTGTGCTAATGTATGTGAACTTCGTATTTGTTGCAATATTTATCGGCTTCTCGGTAGGCTCTGCTCCTATCTTCAGCTATCATTTCGGAGCAGGGAATACTTCTGAGCTAAAAAATCTCCTTAAAAAGAGTATTAGCATAAATCTTGCGGCATCGCTCATTATGGCAGTAGCGGCACTTGTTCTTGCAAAACCCTTATCGTACATATTCGTAAGTTATGATAAGGAACTTTTTGATATGACGGTCAGAGGCTTTTATTTCTCGTCATTTTCGTATCTCTTTGCAGGACTCGCGATATTCAGCTCATCGTTCTTCACTGCTCTTAATAATGGACTTGTATCGGCAATAATATCCTTTCTTCGCACCCTTGTATTCCAGATAGGCGCAGTAATGCTTCTGCCGCTCGTTTTAGGAATAGACGGTATATGGCTTTCAATAGTCGTTGCAGAGTTTATCGCTACGGTCATCAGCGTTATATTTATAGTCGCTCTGAAACCGAAATATAAATATTAGAAAAAGAAATCTCGGAAGACTGTGTCTTCCGAGATTTTAGATTATACATATTCGACAACGTCGACCCAGGAAAGAAGGAACTCTCTTTCGTGTTCGTTACCCTTTACTGACTGAGAAGCGGCAACGATAGGCATCCACTTCTGAACATACTGTTTTGCCGTGTCGCTCTTTTTGCAGAAGAGGTCGAGGTAGAGCTTAGCAGCCTCTTCGTCCTTATCAAGCATAAAGAGAAGATAGGTTCTTGCGGCATCTGCGGAAGCATTGCCTTGTGTGGCATGCGCCCAGTCGATGATATAAGCCTCACCCTCGGGGGTAATGATTATATTACTTGGGTTAAGGTCACCGTGACATACCTTCTTGTGCTTGGGCATACCCTCAAGACGGGCGTGAAGCTCGTAGCGAGTTGTAGCATCAAGAGTAGTTTCGGATATTTTACGGTTCATCTTATCCTTGAGCTTGTTAAGCTGAGGACAGGTTTTGGAGTGTATGAGAAGCTGAATATCAACAAGCTTTTCGAGGTATTCGGCCTTTTTCTCAGGCTCGCTTTCTATCAGCTCTGCCAAGGTTTTGCCCTCGATAAACTCATATTCGATAGCCCATTTTCCGTCGATCATATTAACTCCAAGAATTTTGGGGATATTAAGACCGGTTTCTTCAACGCGCGCCTGATTGAGTGCCTCGTTCAAGATATCGGCTTTTGAATAGTGCTCGTCGAAGAGCTTGATACAAATATCTCCGTCACGATAGACGGTTTTATTTTTTCTTACTGCAATGATCTTGTCGGGTGTCATCGTTTTTCCTCCTTATTTCTTTATCTGAGAAGCGTCAGGCTTGATTTCTTCGGTGAAATGCTTGCCATAGTACGCATTAAGATACATCTGCTTGATCTCACTCATAAGCGGATAACGGGGGTTAGCACCTGTGCACTGATCGTCAAATGCCTGCTCGACCATATCATCCAGATTGTCAAGGAAGTATTGCTCGTCAATACCGTAATCCTTGATGGTATCCTTAATGCCGACCTTTTTCCTGAGGTCGTTGATAGCAGCGATAAGACCTTCGAGTTTGTCAGCATCGGTTTTACCCTTAATTCCGAGATATTCTGCAACTTCTGCATAGCGTCTGAGGGTGTGGGGATGATCGTACTGCGAGAAGGTACCCATCTTAGCGGGAGCTTCCTCTGCGTTGAATCTAAGAACCTCTTCTATCATAAGAGCGTTAGCGACACCGTGGGGCAGATGGTGGAAAGCACCGAGCTTGTGAGCCATAGAGTGGCATACACCGAGGAATGCGTTGGCGAAAGCCATACCTGCCATAGTTGCGGCATTAGCCATCTTTTCTCTCGCTTCAACGTCGGTCTGACCGTTCTCGTAAGCACGGGGAAGATACTCGAAAACAGTCTTGAGTGCTTTGAGCGCGAGACCGTCGGTATAGTCGGTTGCAAGCATTGCCGCATATGCTTCGAGTGCGTGGGTAACAGCATCGATACCCGAAGCAGCAGTAAGACCGCGGGGCGCAGACATATGGAAATCGGTATCAACGATGGCCATATTGGGAAGAAGCTCATAGTCTGCAAGAGGATATTTGATACCTGTTTTCTCATCGGTGATAACTGCAAAAGGAGTAACCTCGCTTCCGGTACCTGCAGAGGTGGGGACAGCGATAAAGTACGCCTTTTCACCCATCTTGGGGAAGGTGTATACACGCTTACGGATATCGATAAAGCGCATTGCCATATCCATAAAGTCTGCATCGGGGTGTTCGTACATTACCCACATAATCTTCGCGGCGTCCATTGCGGAGCCACCACCGAGAGCGATAATTGTGTCGGGCTTGAACGATGCCATCTGAGCGGCTCCCTCTTTAGCAGAAGCAAGAGTCGGGTCAGGAGCAACATTGAAGAATGTTGTATGAACGATACCCATTTCGTCTAATTTGTCGGTAATAGGCTTGGTATAGCCGTTTTCGTAAAGGAAGGTATCGGTTACGATGAAGGCACGCTTTTTACCCATAACGTTTTTAAGTTCGTCAAGGGCTACCGGCAGGCATCCCTTCTTGATATAGATCTTTTCAGGAGCCCTGAACCAAAGCATATTTTCCCTTCTTTCAGCAACAGTTTTAATATTGATAAGGTGTTTTACACCAACATTTTCAGAAACCGAGTTTCCGCCCCATGAACCGCAACCGAGTGTGAGTGAGGGAGCGAGCTTAAAGTTGTAAAGGTCTCCGATACCGCCCTGAGAAGAGGGTGTGTTTACGAGTATGCGGCAGGTCTTCATACGTGCAGCGAAGATGTCAAGCTTCTCTCTTTCGGTAACATCGTTAAGATATACAGAAGAGGTGTGGCCGTAACCGCCGTCTGCAACAAGCTGTTCAGCCTTTTGTACTGCATCCTCGAAATCTTTTGCCTTGTACATTGCAAGCACGGGAGAAAGTTTTTCGTGAGCAAATTCCTCGGAAAGCTCAACACTTTCGACCTCGCCGATAAGAATCTTTGTGCCTGCGGGAACAGTGACGCCTGCAAGCTCGGCAATCTTAACTGCCTTCTGTCCAACAATCTTAGCGTTCAGCGCGCCGTTAATAATGATAGTCTTTCTAACCTTTTCGGTCTCTTCGGCGGAGAGGAAGTAACATCCGCGCACAGCAAACTCTTTCTTAACAGCATTATAGATGTCTTCCATTACGATTACAGACTGCTCAGAAGCACAGATCATACCGTTATCGAAGGTCTTGGAATGAATAATAGAGTTGACTGCTAAAAGAATATCTGCAGAAGAATCAATGATAGCAGGAGTGTTACCTGCGCCAACACCGAGAGCCGGCTTACCACTTGAATAAGCGGCCTTTACCATTCCGGGGCCTCCTGTTGCGAGAATAATGTCGGCTTCTTTCATAATGAGATTGGTCATCTCAAGAGAGGGTGCATCAATCCAATCGATAATTCCCTCAGGCGCACCGGCCTTAACAGCAGCTTCGAGCACCAGCTTTGCGGCGGCTATAGTACTGTTTTTTGCGCGGGGGTGAGGAGAGATAATTATTGCATTTCTTGTTTTAAGGGCTAAAAGGCATTTAAATATTGCTGTAGAGGTTGGGTTGGTGGTAGGAATTACTGCCGCGATAACACCTATAGGCTCGGCGATCTTCTTTGTGCCGAATGCCTTATCCTCTTCGATAACGCCGCAGGTTTTTGTGTTCTTATAGGCGTTATATATGTATTCAGCGGCATAGTTGTTTTTAATTACCTTATCTTCAACTACACCCATTCCGGTTTCTTCAACTGCCATCTTTGCAAGAGAAATTCTTGCCTTATTGGCGGCGGAAGCAGCAGCAAGGAATATCTGATCTACCTGTTCCTGAGAATAGGTAGCAAATATTTTTTGAGCCTCTCTGACACGTGCGATAGCCTCCTCCAGCTTTTCTACACTGTCAATAATTTGATATACATTGTTTTCCATTTTTGTCCTCCAGAACCAAGGATTTGAACCGTCATCTTTAAGTTCGTTATTATTTTAACAAAGGTAAAACCTGAATTCAAATATCAGTTTGTTATATGGGGATATCAAAAATGATATACCCGTTGAGTATGTGCTCAACGGGTATAATTTATTATAAATATTTGTTTCTTGCGGACTCTATTTCCCCAATGAATTTTTTATCAAGAGCGGAGAGATGATATCCCTTTTTGTATATAAGCATATCCTTATATACTTTTCGGTTTTCATCACATTCGCGTTGTACAAGTCCATAACGTCTGAGGGCCTTGTCGGAGGTAGGAGATACCCACATGAATGTATCGTAATTTGAGGCAAGAAGATCCATCTGGCTTCCGCGCTCGAATACGAAAATACGTCGGTTTATATTGTCCGGAAGCTCTTCTTTTACTACCTTTGCAAGAGAAAGCGAGGGAACATACGGGTCGGCGTGAGCTATCTCTATAAAAGGCTCCAAATCACTAAAACGGATGCGTTCCTTTTTTGCGAGAGGATTTTTTTCGCTCATAATAAGTTTGTAGGAGAATTCTGCAATAAGCTCATATTTAAGTCCCTTCTCCTCAAGCATCGCTTTAAAATAAGAGTCGTAATTTTCGGAATAGCGTATTATTCCGAGTGTATAGTCGGAGTCAATAAGATTGTCTATGGTGCGCTTGGAGTTGGTCTCTTTATAGAAAAGTTCATATGCATCGGCATCGACAGTCTTTGAAAATTCTGTGAATGCTTCGGAAATATAGCTTGCTCTGGGAACCGATACCGAAAATCTTTTTTTAAGAGGGCGGTTATCCATATACATTAGTTCAATCTGGTCGATATGACGAAGCAGTTCCTTAGCATACCCGATGAATTCTTCACCCTGAGCCGTTGGACGCATTCCTTTCGGAGTGCGTTCGAAAATAGTAATCCCGAGATCGTTTTCAAGCTCTTTTATTGAGCGGCTAAGATTTGGCTGTGCTACAATAAGGTTTTCCGCCGCACGGTTAAGAGAACCGACACGTGCCACCTCAACAGCATATTTTAGATGTAATATATTCAAACAAATCGCCTCCTAATTTTTTTTACATTATATCATAAATGATATGAAAACGGAATAAATTTATTGACAAAATTTGTTCAGAATGATAAAATGCTTTTGCGCGAAGGCGCAGACAGTTCGTGACCATCCTGTCTATAAACAAAACTACGGGAAACTGATATGTGTTTTTAGAGCGCCCGTGGAGTATGCCATGTGGGCGCTCTTTCAGTTTCAGAAAGGAATTTTTATGAATGAGATTTTACTTATTGCCTCTCTTGTGGCAATATACGGGGGAGTGTTAATTTCCTACCGTATTTTCGGAAAATCGGGATTGTTTGCCTTTACCGTTATCGCAACAATACTAGCAAATATCGAGGTATTGATATTAGTCGATGCTTTTGGTATGGAGCAGACACTCGGGAATGTGCTTTTCGCCTCAACATATCTTATCACCGATATTCTCTCTGAGAATGAATCTAAAAAAGCGGCGAACCGAGCAGTCAATATAGGAATTTTTGCAGCAATCGCTATGGTAGTCATCTCGCAGTCATGGTTTTTGTATGTGAAAAGTGCAAACGATTGGGTTACGCCGTCACTGAGCGGCGTTTTCTCGACAACGCCAAGGTTAATACTGGCATCGCTCGTTGGCTATATCGTATCCCAGAAGCTTGATGTTGTTCTCTACCATAAATGGTGGGACTGGTCAAGCAAAAAATGGGGTGACAGCCACCGCTTTTTATGGCTTCGCAACAACGGCTCAACTCTTATTTCACAGATAATTAATACGATACTGTTTAATACTGTAGCCTTCTTTGGGATGTACGATACGAAAACCTTTTTGTCCATACTTTTTTCCAGCTACGTTATTTATATCTTTACAAGCCTTCTTGACACACCGGTAGTCTATATTGCCAGAATAATGAAAGAAGGCGGAAAAATCCCCGAATAAATTAAAGAGTGTGTGACGTTATAAGCAAACGAAATTTCAAGCTTATTTTGCAAATGGATAGAGTTTCCCGATAGGAAACATCTGCCCATTTGTAGAATAGGCTTTTTGATTTACCTTTCGGTACCGAGGAAGAATATAAAAGGAGATTATGGGCTATTATGCCGCCCTCGTCACAAAGGCACTGAAAAAATCTCCACCAAAAACTCGGTGGGGATAAATTGTTTTATAAATCTAATTACTTAGATTCTTTGATTGTAGCCTGTGGTGCAGTACGCAAAAGAGGGAAATTATTTAACAAATGTGAATATAAATAATCCCAAAGCATCTAATGCGACACCGCCGAGAACGGCAATGAGTGTTACCCAATGCCCCAAATATTGGTTTATGAATGCCATAAGGCAATTTACAAGACCGACACCAATGGATAATGAACCGACTAACCCGAGAATGCCGCCAACTGCACCCAATATATTTCCGTTTTGTGTAGTTGATTCAAAAGCATTACTGGAAGCAATACATAAATAAACGAAAAAAGGAATGAACAATGTAATAATTGAAAATATGATATGAAACGTATACAATTTACCATATTTCTCCTTAAAATACTTTTCTTGCTTTGGAGAAAAAAAGTTTTTTTGCATTTTTAGGCAAATTCCAATAATCGTTAAATTTCATAATCTCACTCCTTTTTTGTATTATAACATTTCTATTGAATGTTTGCAACAGATACAAAAATCCCCACTGATTTCTCGGTGGGGATAAATTAGTTTATAAAATTGGATAATGCTGAACTAACAAAATTAGAAGCTTTATGGGTTTTGATTGGTATATTTGATACAGTGAAGCAAAACCTACATATAAACAGAACGCGGAGGTTTATATGTTGCTGCTCACAATATCTTACTTTTTAAATGTTGCTGATTACCTTTTCACAACCCTTTGGGTGCGCCTGTACGGTATAGACGCGGAGGCAAATCCGTTTGGACGTTGGATGATACAAAACGGTATGGTCGGCTTTGTCAAAATAGTCGTTATGGCAGGGCTGTTTTTGTTGCTTGGTATTCTGGTTAAGCGATGTCCAAGGGCAAAATATGCCATCAGGATTGTCTTTGGAAGCTATTGTGTGATAACGACATTCCATATAGCATTTGCGCTGTACGCTTTATAAGCCTTATCTGAAGCTCATTAAAATCTGCTTTATTCAATATTGAGTGACATAAGCTCCTGCAGACTGGTAATACCGTTAAGAACTAAATTGCGGCACGAGTTCCACAAAGGCGTCATACCGTTTGCAATAGCTTCACGGCGAATGGCGTCAAGGTTCTTTTCATGCATAACGGTGTTTTTCATCTTGTCATTCATATACATTACTTCGTGGACCGCAATGCGTCCCTTATAGCCTGTATTATTACAGAATTGGCATCCTTTCGGACGGGCAATGGTAACAGGTTCGGTGAGGCCGAGTATCTCCATTTCCTTGGCATTGGCGCGGCCTTTCTTTTTGCAGGCAGGACAAAGACGCTTAACAAGACGCTGAGCAATAACGCCCACCAACGCGTCTATTACCAGATAATTATCTACACCCATATCCTGCAATCGCAAAATAGCGCCCGGAGCGTCATTGGTATGAAGGGTACTGAACACCATATGTCCTGTGATGGCAGAACGCACGGCTATTTCTGCAGTTTCCTCGTCACGTATTTCGCCTATCATAATAATATCAGGGTCCTGACGCAGAATAGAGCGCAACGCCGTAGCAAAGGTCATATTAGCTTTGGTGTTTACCTGAGTCTGATTAATACCGTTCATGGTAAATTCTACCGGATCCTCGACCGTGACTATGTTTACTGTCGGATTATTGATTTCCTTTAGAAAAGAATACAGAGTTGTGGATTTACCGCAGCCAGTAGGACCGGTCAGCAAAACAATGCCGTAAGGACGCGCAAGCATTTTATCGACAATGATATTTTCCTCATCGGTAAAACCAAGATCGACTCTTGTAAAGTGGAAGGAGCTTTTATCCAGCACTCGTATAACAAATTTTTCTCCAAATACGGTGGGCAATGTCGATACACGGAAGTCGTACTCTTTTCCGCCAACATTCATATTAATACGGCCATCCTGAGGCACACGACGCTCTGCAATATTGAGTCCTGACATAATTTTAAGACGCGCGCAGATAGCAGAATAAGCTTCTATTGGGAATTCTGCACGGTTTTGAAGGTCGCCGTCTATACGGTAACGAACCTTAACATTCTTTTCAAAGGGCTCGATATGTATATCGCTCGCGCGATACGGAATAGCTTCTTTGATAATAGAATCTACCAGTCGGACGGCAGGGTTATTAATTACATCGTTCTCATTGGATATACTCAGTTCGCCTTTTAACATGGCGGTGACCTGTTGCTCAGCCTTTTCTGTGTTAAGGTCGCTGAGCGCTGCCGAAGTGGAGATTGAAGCTGATATAGAATCTACATATCGGTCAATTTGCATAGGGGGAACCAGAATGTAGGTGCATTTGCAACTGAGCTGAACTGATAAAGCCGACATTGTGTGACAATCTAACGGTTTGGCTGTAGCTACAATCAACACTCCGTTTTTGTCATAACTGATAGGGATTATCTTATGCTTTTTCATAAAATCGAAAGTGAACAAGTCAAACAAGGATTTGTCAAAGTCCAACATATCGATTTCTACATACGGCATACAATAATAGCTTGCCAATGCGGGCAATTCGGTGGTTTCGGTTACAGTCTCTTTTGCAAGCAGATAATCACGCACGCCAACATTCAGACGTTCGCATTCGGAGAGTATTTCGGGCATTTCCTTCTTTTTAAGAAGCTTTTTATAGACATAGAACTGCAAAAGCTCATAGTTAATATTCATTCGTCCACCCCTTTACACACTAAGGCCTGTCATTATGGAAATCATAGGAGAATACACTGCTAAAAACAGTGTGCCGATTACGGCACCCATTATTACTAACATTATGGGCTGAATTTTATTAGTGATAGAATTAAGAGAAGTTTCTACCTGCGAATCAAAGAAGGAGCAGGATCTCGTAAGAACATCATTGAGAGAGTTGGTTTTTTCGCCTATAGTAATCATCTGAATCATCATAGACGGAAAAAGATCATAGCTTTCAAATGCGTTTGTAAGCGACATACCGCTTCTGATGGATTCTGAAGCTTGTTGGAATCTTCCCAACAGATATCTATTACCCAAAACAATTTCGGTAGAATATAACGCTTCGTTTAAATCCATACCGCTCGAAAGCAAGAGCGCAAAGGCGCGGGCAAAACGGGAAGTGATGATATTAAGCTGGATAGTTTTCAAAATCGGAATTTTTAGCTTTAACACATCCACATAATATCCAACAAACTGGGTGTGGGAAACCGAGAAAATCAGGAAACCGAGAACTATTAAGCCCACAAGCAGATATTGCCAATTAAGTAAAATAAAATCTGAAATAGCATAAACTGCCGCTGTAAGCCCCGTAACCTCTACCTCGAGCTTGGTCAAGGTCTCGCGGAAAGTGGGGATTACCACCACCATCATAAGTATCACAATCGCAAGTGTCATTCCTGCAAGCATAAGCGGATACGACATAGCCGATTTCATTTTGCGGCGCAAATTAGAATCAGTTTCATAATAATCGGATAGCGAGTTGAAAACCTCATCCAGCTTGCCGCTGAGCTCACCAACCTTCACCATGCTTCTGAAGAAGTCGGGGAAAGCCTTTGATTGCTTTTCCAGAGCGTCTGAAAGGAGAGTGCCGCCCTTTACTTCTTCATAAATAACAGAGATTATTGAGCGGAAATAAGAGGAGTAGGGCTGATTTTTCAAGATATCGAGGCAGTCCAGAATCGGAATATGTGTGTTAAGCATAATTGAAAACTGGCGGCAAAATGCGGTCAGCTCCGAAATGCTGATTTTTCCTGTGCCAAGTGTGAAAAAAGCTGAGGGAGTGCCGTTGTCATAAGGCTTAGCAGAAACAAGGAACAGGCTTTGTTTAGCAAGCTGCTGTTCGAGATCTGCCTCATCCTTAGCAATAAATGAGCCTTTGATTTTTTGCTTTTGCAGATTTATTGCCGTATAGCGATATTTTTGCATACTACATAGCTCCCTTTCTTATATTAAATCAAACAGATAATCAAGATACCAACGAATAATCGGATTTCCAAAAAACATAGATACTGCCGTGCCAAAAGCCAAGAATGGACCAAACGGATATTCGGTGCGCTTTTCTGCATGGTTAATATGGTTAGCAGATATCATAAACACCGAGCCGATTATTGATGCAATCAGCATAGCTGGAATAAACTTCTGCCAACCAAGCAGCAAACCGGCGGCAACAGCATATTTTACATCTCCGAAGCCTAAACCTTCTTGCTTTAATAAAGCCACACTGCCGTAGTATAGGGCGGCGAAAACTATTCCTCCTGCCAATGCACCGATAAGGTGATCATACCACTGAGTGAGACTGTCGCAGAACATCGCGGCAACACCGCACACCGCCAAAATAATATTAAAGCGGTTAAAAATGAGCATATGCTCAAGGTCTATAAAGAAAATACATATCAGCGCAGAGGAGGCAACCATAGCCACAGCCATATATAAGACACTTTCATTAAAGAACAGAAACACTGAGAGCAACCATAAAAGTGCGTTTAATAGCTCCACCGCCATATATCTCGGTGAAATTGGCGCGTGGCAGCTGCGGCAACGACCGCGGATTAAAATATAGGACAAAACAGGTATGTTGTCATACCATTTCAGCACATAGTTGCATTGTGTACAATGTGAGGAGGGGCGGGAAAGGCTCATTCCGTTTGGCAGACGATAAATAACGACATTCAAAAAACTGCCTACGCAAAGACCCAAAACCCCTGCAAGAATATATACACAGAGTAGTGTGAATTGATGAGAATCCATATAACACCTCAGTTGTGTATTATTGAAAATTATTCATACTGTTAAATTGGGTTACGTGAAAACCGCCCGACATTTCCAGTATTTTGGGAACGGTGCCCTCAAAGACCACGGGTGAAAAGACAACACCGTTTTCTTTCTTCTCTTGATTTACCATATCGAACAGAAAACCGTATTCACGGGGAATATTTACATATACGGTATCAATTGAGCCCTGAGCGGTAATTTTCGGATTGTTTGCTATAAGGTCAAGCGCCCATTTTACGAAAATTCGGAAATTTTCATATACAAATCCGCGAGCATCAGAAGGAGTCTCGCGAAGCATAAATCTCGGCAATTTACGTCCGCCGCGAACCTCAACAATTTCTTCTTCGATACTGTCGTCCTCGGCAACATATGCTTCAACAACGGGCGAAATCTCATCTTCCGCGTTCAGCTCGTCGTTATCGCTCAAGGTTGTTAGCTGTTTTGCCTTAGCTCGCTCTTTAGCATTGAGTACCAACAATTCAGCACTTGAATGGTCAAACAACAAATCCTCGGCAGCAAGCTGGGATTTATATAGCATGGAGTGACCGAACGGCAAATTATAAGCTCCCAAGGTTCTTCCCTTATTAACAAACGCAAAGCGAGAGCAGTTTTCCTTAATATCAAGAATAAGGCAGTTTGCGGTTTTTATCTTTTGATTGAGAGCCATAGCACCGTTTGCCATAGCGTTAGCGGCGAAGGTAATATTGTGCACCGAGCCGCCGTTTTTTTTGCACACTTCGTTAAATTTCTTTATAAGCTCTTTGCGCACGCCAACCAGTCCATAGACTCCGTTTTGTTTGGTCTGGGAGAGAGGGAAGGTGTTATATTCAATATCGTCTTTGTTTTTATATACAGTGCCTATAACCAGATTGAGCGAGTTTTCAACCGCTTTTTTCCCTAAGTTTGGAATAGTGATCATATCGGTAAGGAACAGAAAGTCTGACAAAATGAGAGATATGTTTGACAAAGATACCTGAGGGAATTTTTGCTTATACATATTTAACAGATTTGAAAATTCCTCAAAGAAAGAGGCGTCAATGCTTGTTGAACGATAACTCGCAACAACATAACGGTTAGCATTGTTTTCAACACCTGTATAAAAATGGATGCGGTTATAGTCAGCGTTTACAAAGATTGTTAATGTAATAGGACTATTGGCCATACGTCACACTCCTTTAGTTTGTTTCCCAGACTGAAATTCGGTAAGTACCGTCAACGTTTTGCAATACTACGCGAAGCAGAACGGTTTCAGAGTCTTTCTCTTTGACGGTAAGATTCAGACCATCAATCAAAATATCATAGTCGGGGTAGTAGGATACCCAGGAAAAATCTCCGCTGCCTGCTGTGGCGCAAAAGCTTTGAGCTATTTGTTCGGTTGCAACCGTGCGGATAAGCTCCTTTTCCGCTTTGACTTTCTTATCGTGATGCAATAGCGAAGTTGCAGTAATCATAACCGAAAACGAAAAGGTGATGACCATAACAAGCAACGCCATTTCTATTGCTATGCCGCGTCTGTCGTAAAGCTGCTTGCGTAAACGGTTTATCATCACTGCGACCCTCCTTCGTAGTTGTTGGGATAGCTGAACGAATATATTTCTTCGCCGTTTGATTTTACGGCGGTGTATTCAAAATAATTTTCAGAATAATCGGCTTTTACCGTCACGGTATATCCGTTGCCGCTGAGAAGGAGAGAGCCGTCATCCTGTGTTTCATAGGAATCTGTCTTGCTGAGAGCTTCAACAAATTCATCTTCGTTTTCTGCATAGCGGAAGCAGGCTAAGGTGTTTTCCGCAGCAATTTTTGCTTCGACAACTGAGAAGCTGTCTTTTTCTACATTTACCGAATACATAACTAATGATAATGCGGCCGAGCTGATGATTCCGATAATTACAAGCGCAACTACTACTTCTGTTATAGTTACGCCGCGGCGAGAACGGAGCAGAAGCTTTGTGTTAGATTTCATACTGTGTCCTCCATTCTTACGATAAAGCATCGCCGATGTGCGAGTTTACGCAAAAAGTCGATTGCTGCTGTATGGGAGCGCCATCCATTTTAGGAATAACATATTTGGCGGTGCAAAACCATATTGCATCCTCGAGCTGACCGTCATCTGTTTTCTTTAGTTCTTCGAATTGAAACTCTTTTATTTCATCGATAGGACAATTTATTGTTTTGTCATCGGGTAAGGTTGCGTTAAATTCATCTTCGTTAAGTTCGGCGCTGTATAAAATGCCGTCAACAGTAGCAATAAGGCTTTTTCCGTCTAACGAAACCGTAACCTCAGCGTCATAAACATTGGTTACTTGGTCTATCCAATTTTCTATTACCACCTTGCTAAGTCGCAAATCATCAGCAACGCGGTTTTTGGTTGTAGCAGCCATGCTGCGAGTGTGTACCATTACGGAAAAAGATACTACGAGCAATGACACAATGCTGATAAGCGCCAATACCACACTCAATTCAGTAAGAGTTGTGCCTTTTAAAGACCTCTTACGGTATGCGTTAATCATAATGTGCCATCCTCCTTAAGTGTTAATATAGCAACTTTTGGGTTGCCAAAAAGATAATAGAATAAAATGAGTATTCAAAACTAATATCACAGTGCCATTTCGACTCGAAATGGCACCAAATAATCTGTTTTTCACTTTGGACATTTCAAATATATTTAATACCAACGTTTGAAAAAACCGTAATATTAAAGACACCGCAACACCCCAAGAGGAGTTGCGGTGTTTGATGATATTCAGTTGAAACAACGCTTACGCAGCTGATGAGGTTGATTAATCAGTAAAAGTCTTAAGTTCGATTTCTGCATCTGCATTAGCCGGCTTCTCTATATACTTGTCATTGTCAGCAATAGTAACGGGTTCCTTGCTTAGCTTACCGTTCTCAACCTTGTAGTACACGTCATCCTTTACTTTAATGAAGTATACTGTCTCAACATCGGCATCTTCCTGAGCTACATATTCAACCATAAGATTACGAGCTGCCTGAAGATCGGAAGAATTATTTGCCTTGTTAATGATAGAAGAGAAAGTAGGGATAAGAACTGCAGCAAGAATTGCAATAACAGCGATTACAATAACAAGCTCAGTGATAGTAAAACCTTTACGATTTTTCATAATAGTTTCCTCCTTTAAAAATGGTGCAGCCTGAGCCCGAAGCAGGCTCGGGCTGCGATTTTTTTAATCGTCTCTAATTTTTAACTTTATAGTAATTTACGCCGTAAACGCACTTACTTATTAGTTAACGCTAATGGTTACCTTTCCGTCAGCAATCGTTACGACACCGGTGCCGCCCGAGAAAATGCACAGATTCTTCCACGCAGCCTCGCCTGCAGCGCAGAGTTCCTTGTAGGTCTTGGTTACGCCGTTGCACACGAAGGTGCCGTCGGTAATCACAACGGAAGAAACACCATACGTATCCGTCTGGATATAGAAGATGGCATCGCAGTGATTATTATACGACGAGGACTTATTACCGGTAGAAACATGCGTACCGCCGTTAATCACGATCTTGCCGCCTTGAGACACAAAGAAAGGAACGGCCGCTTCAGTATTTGTGTTATTCAGGGTCGAGACAGCACCTTGACCTCCGCAGGAGACGGTCACAGCATAGTTGCCGGCCTTCACAGTGGCATCATTCAGTTCAATTTTTGCACTACCGTCAGTGTTGTTACAACCGCTAATACCATTCTTATCACCGATAACTGTAGTGCCGTTCAAAACAAGCTCACCGGCCTTGTCAAAGCCAACAGCAGTGCTGGAGGGGCCGTTCTCGTTGGTGTAGGTACCAGAGCCGCCAATGTTGCCACCATTGATAGTCAGCTTACCAGTAGCGACACTGACAGGAATGCCGGTGATGGTACCGCTGGTGTTCAGAGTGGCATCACCCATCTCGATGGTGATATCAGCATTAGCCTTGTCTACCTTCAGAATATTTGCGCTGTCCAGAACAACGCTCTCGTCCACATACATGGTCTGCACGCCGCCTGCAGCCAGAGCTTCAGAGAAGTCCTTGGCATCAGCGTACATATCCATAACATTGACCTTAGCTGCTTTCAGGGTTTCGTCGGCCTTCAACATCTCGGCAACTTCTCTGTCAGCAGTAGCAAAGTACCAGGTTTCGCCGATAGCGGGATAGTCTTTTTCGGAGGCAAAGATGACTTTATAGTTTTTCTCGCCGTCAACTAGTAGGAACTGGTTGGTGGTTGACTCCCACACAAAGTAGCAGTTCTCAGTAGTGGGGTTCAGGTTGGAAATGATGTAGCCTGCATCTCGTGCAGCGCTCAGAACCTCGCTGAACTCGTCGATTTCATCTTCTTCGGCTTCGGCCATAGCCAGAGCAGTGTTCAGGTTTCTGACCATCTGAATGTCGGCAGACTGATTTGCCTTCTTGATAAGGCTGGCAAATGTCGGAATCAACACCGCTGCCAGGATGGCGATCACAACAATAACGATAACAAGCTCGGTAATTGTGAAGCCTTTACGTGTGTTTTTCATAATTTACGTCACTTCTTTCTTAAAATTTTATTAAGTTGCAGGAAGCAACTCAATAATGTTTGATGTATAGGAACATCTTGCTTACATTATACTACACGATTATGGAAAAAGCAAATGTTTTTGTCAAAATTTAGTGTAATTTCTTAAATGCATATTAATTCGTTAGTTATCTATTGCAAAAATCAAAATCTTGGGGTTTGCAAGGACTAAATTTTTGCAAATCAGTATTATTTTAAAACAGTATTGCAATTAAGACAACGTAGGGGCGGATATTATCCGCCCGAATATACCGAAAACTGTACGGTGCGCATAAACGGGCGTTTATTAAACGCCCCTACACCTTCTCTGCTTGGTTTGACGAGGTTCGCCTCTCGCCAACTTAAGTTAGAACGAGCTCAGCCGATTTAAGACAGTGGCATTTTGCTATACGTTAAGGTATATTATACCGAGGGCTTGTTTTATTCGCATTATATATAAAAAATCCCAACCGATTTCTCGGTGGGGACGGATTGGTTATTGTGGAACGACACTTGAGGTAGTTCCCTACATAGATTTTTTATTTCATATCCTTGATAGCAGCCTGTGGTGAGGGACACAAAAGAGGGGAAATTTTGTTTGATTTATTCCGCAATATAATCAGAAATCAGTGCCTCAAACTGTTCGTCATTAAAGAAGAAATAACCATAGTTGTTCGTTCCGTCCTTGTTAAAGCATTGTGCATCTGGGTGTATTAAATCAAAATCTCCGCTGAAAGAAAAATTAAGTGTTATTCCGTCTTTGACGGAGTGATATTTTTGCTATGCAAAAGTGATATTGAAACCTTGCGGCTTCAGTTTTATTATATTCGCCATTAAAACTCGCGCAGCGAATATCACTTGGGCGAAGCCCAAATATCACTGCGAAGCAATATCGCTCGCCGTAAGGCGAATATAACTCGAGGGTATTCTAACAAAAAATCGCCGCTCATACGAGCGACGATTTTATTGTTAGGAATTAACCCTTGATAGCAGCCTGGGCAGCAGCGAGGCGTGCAATCGGAACGCGGAAGGGAGAGCAAGATACATAGTCGAGGCCGATCTTGTGGCAGAACTCAACAGAAACGGGGTCTCCGCCGTGCTCACCGCAGATACCGCAGTGGATAGAGGGACGAGCCTTCTTACCAAGGGTAACAGCCATATCCATAAGCTTACCAACGCCGTTCTGGTCGAGCTTAGCGAAGGGATCGTTCTCATAGATCTTGCTATCATAGTAAGCAGAGAGGAACTTACCTGCGTCGTCACGGCTGAAGCCGAAGGTCATCTGGGTAAGGTCGTTTGTACCGAAGCAGAAGAACTCAGCTTCCTTTGCGATCTCATCAGCGGTAAGGCAAGCTCTCGGGATTTCCATCATTGTACCAACTTCGTACTTGAGCTCTACGCCAGCGGCAGCGATCTCAGCATCAGCGGTAGCAACAACAACGTCCTTAACGAACTTCATTTCCTTAACTTCGCCGGTAAGAGGAATCATGATCTCGGGAACGAGGTTCCAATCGGGATGAGCCTTCTTGACATTGATGGCAGCGCGGATAACAGCAGCAGTCTGCATCTTTGCGATTTCAGGATAGGTAACGGCAAGACGGCATCCTCTGTGACCCATCATGGGGTTGAACTCATGGAGAGAGGTAATGATATTCTTGATATCAGTAACAGTCTTGCCCTGAGCGTCTGCGAGAGCCTTAATGTCAGCTTCCTCAGTGGGAACGAACTCGTGAAGCGGAGGATCGAGGAAACGGATGCAAACCGGATTTCCTTCAAGAGCCTCATAAAGCTTCTCAAAGTCACCCTGCTGATAGGGAAGAATCTTTGCAAGAGCAGCTTCTCTTGCTTCTACTGTATCGGAGCAGATCATCTCACGGAAAGCAGCGATTCTCTCAGCCTCGAAGAACATGTGCTCTGTACGGCAGAGACCGATACCTTCAGCTCCGAGCTCACGAGCCTTCTTAGCGTCTGCGGGAGTATCTGCGTTAGTGCGAACCTTAAGGGTTCTGAACTCATCAGCCCACTGCATGATTCTGCCGAACTCACCGGCGATCTCAGCGTCAACGGTGGGGATGATTCCGTCATAGATATTACCGGTAGAACCGTCGATGGAGATGTAGTCGCCCTCATTGTAGGTCTTGCCTGCAAGAGTGAATTTCTTATTCTCTTCATCCATAATGATGTCGCCACATCCGGAAACGCAGCAGGTACCCATACCACGAGCAACAACGGCTGCGTGAGAGGTCATACCGCCACGAACAGTGAGGATACCCTGAGAAGCCTTCATACCGGTGATGTCCTCGGGAGAGGTCTCAAGACGAACGAGAACTACCTTCTCGCCGCGGTTGTTCCAAGCTTCTGCATCTTCAGCAGTAAATACAACCTTACCGCAAGCAGCTCCGGGAGAAGCGCCCAAGCCCTTGCCTGCAGGTGTAGCAGCCTTAAGAGCCTTAGCATCAAACTGAGGATGGAGAAGTGTGTCAAGGTTTCTGGGGTCGATCATAGCAACAGCCTGCTTCTTGTCGATCATGCCCTCATCAACGAGGTCGCAAGCGATCTTGAGAGCAGCCTTAGCGGTTCTCTTACCGTTTCTGGTCTGGAGCATATAGAGCTTTCCGTCTTCAACGGTGAACTCCATATCCTGCATATCTCTGTAATGATCTTCAAGGATTGCACAAACCTTGGTGAACTCTTCGAATGCTGCGGGGAACTTTTCTGCCATCTCAGCGATCGGCATA
>JAZQER010000061.1:0-33101 GCA_045539095.1 Acutalibacteraceae bacterium
CAGGAAATCATAAACGCGATTAGTTAAGAAAAAGCGAGGGGAAGTTCCCTCGCTTTTTGCTATGTATAAAACCGCCTAAAAACCCGTTTTTGACACCAATGCGTGGGGTGGGGCAAACTTGCAAAAATCCCAGCATTTATGCACTTTTTTCGGCTTTGGTGTTATTATAACTCCAGCATCGATTCTACGAACTATTCCTGTTGCTTTCATATATGAATTCTCCTTTAATTTCAAATCGTGATACTATTATTTGTGATTAAAGGGAATTTATACTGCTGTAATTTACTTTTTAGGGCATTTATGTTATAATGAATTAAAGGCGGTGATTTCGTGAAAAAAATATTTAATATCATTATTGAAAACGGAATTATTATTTCTTTGTTTTTAGGTTTAGCATATTTGCTTACTTTTCAATATCAAAAAGGTAAAATCACTTATTATGGAATCCCAACAAATTACATAGATTTAAGTCTTGGTAGTGTCATTGAAACTTGTTTTACAATACTTCTTATTTTGTACTTTTCATATATTTTCCTTAATACTATTACTACTTCCCCGTTCGAGTATAAAAGTCACACAGGAAAAAACAATATATTGGCAAGCGTTCTTTGTGCCCTGTTTTTAGCTGTATTATTTGGCGCTTTTAAAAAATTCAATATTCTTTTTGGAATAGTCATTGGTATTTATTTGCTTTATTTGCTTTGTAATAATTTAGCTCCTATTTTCTTAGTTAAAGAAAAGCTTTCTTATTCTCAAAAAATTAAAATATATTCCGAAAAAAAGGAAAAAGAATTAGAGGAAAAAGCTAAAAAAGAAAAGCCCTTGTTAAATCAAATATTTGAAAAACCAACAAAGATATTATTTTTTGCTTGTTGTATAATATTTATGTGTAGTGTATTTAAATTTTCAGGAGCAGAAGACGCAAAAAACGCCACTACTTTTTATGTTGCAAATGATTATAATGATAAAATTATTGTTCACAGCACAACAGATTATTATGTGCTAATGGAATTGGAAAATAACAAATTATTAGATACCTATCAAATTGTCCCAAGTAATGAAATCGGCACAATAACAATGAAGGAAATAGGTCCGTTACTTATTACTGACATAAAGGATAGAAACAATAAAACATTAGCAGACTTATATGTTTCAACAAAAAACGATGACAAAACATACTCATACAAATTCTATGATTTAAATAACAATATATTATTCCAAAAAGAGAACATTTTTCGAGAGCCTAAAATAAATCAGATAAACGCTACTGTTTACGAATTGAAAACTCAGACTGGAACAGGACTTTCTACAAACTGGGCGGTTTATTGCGATGTTGACACTAGTAAAGTTTCTGAAACATTCAATTATGTTTTAGGAGTACAAGATGACTATGTTGTTTGTGCTGATTATGAAGAAGGCAAGCATTTCATTACAATCCAAAACATATTTGATAAGGCAGTATATTACAAGACATACAAACTAGAAAATATTTCACCCGTAGCTGCAGATTTTGCACTTGGTTGTGAATTTGATAGCGATAACAAAGTAACAATAACCTACCTTACTGGTGAAGATTATACCAAAACCAAACTAACGATAGACATTCAGTAATATGATAAAAGCGAGGTGAAATTCACCTCGCCTTTTGCTATGTATCGTTCAAAACGCGCTGTTTTTCGTCAAAAATTTTTCTTTAAAATTTTCCTGAAATCCCAGTGTTTATGCGGCTTTATAGCTCTTGGTGTTATTATACCTCATTCATCTATTCTACGAACTATTCCTGTAGCTTTCATAAATATATTAACTCCTCTTGTCTAAAATTTAATGAATAATGAAAAATGAATGATGAATATTGAATAATTAAGGTGTCGGCTACGCCGACATTATTTATATCGTGCCGAAGGCACACCGAAACTATTCACTATTCATTATTCACTATTCACTCGCAAGGCTCCGCCTTGCGCCCCTGTTGCTTTCATATATACAAATCTCCTTTAATTTCAAGTCGTGATGTTATTATTTGTAACTCGTGGGAATTTATACTGTGTGAATTTACTTTTGAAATGAAATGTGTTATAATAAATTAAAGGCGGTGGTTTTGTGAAAAACAAAAAACAAATAATAACAATTATTCTTTCCGTTCTTATCACTTTAGCAGTTGTTTTTGCCGTTCTGTTTGGTATAAAGATATATCAAGGCAAACTTGTTGAATCAGGTTATAGCGAAACCCCAAATTCTGCTAATCAATACGCCAAAGATGTAACTATGATTCAATTGATTGCTACTCCCGAAAAATATGACGGTCAACTTGTCAGAGTAATTGGTGTCGGCAATCTTGAATTTGAAGGCAATTGCATTTCACTCAGTAAAGAGGATTTGAAATATGGTGTTGGAAATTCCATTTGGATTGAGCTTGGTGAAAAAGCAATTTCATACGAAGAAGCACAACGATATAATGGCGAGTATGTAATCCTAGAGGGTGTTTTTGATAAAGACGATTGTGGTCATATGGATATGTTCTGCGGTTCAATCAAAAATATCAGTCGGTATGATTTGTGGGATGTATATAAATATTATAATCCCTTTGATATGTATTCAATTACAAGAAACGATGATCTAACATATTCGTATAAAATAGTTGATAAAAATGGTAATGTTTTGTTTTCAGAAGACAACGCCACTCGTGAACCAACTGTCGAGCAAGTCAATACATATATTGTAGGATTGAAAACTCAAACAGGGATAGGGCAGTCAACTAATTGGGCAGTATATTGTGATGTTGAAAACAGTAAAGTGTCTGAGACTTTTCAATATGTTTTAATGGCACAAGGCAATTATGTTATTTATGTAAATTATGAAAACGGGGAACATAGTGTTATTGTCCAAAATATATTTGATAAATCAGAGTATTATAAGAAACATATTCTGGCAAACTGCTCTCCTGTTGCAGGAGACATTGTAATAGGAGCGAAACCGAATGGTGAGGGAATTGCAGTTGTTACATATCTAACAGGCAATGATTACAAGGAAACTGAACTGACAATAAATTTTCCATAATTATAACCACCCGTCAAACGGGTGGTTATAATTTGCAAACGATGGCGGAACGACACGCAGGTCGTTTCCTACGTAATTTTTTAAATCGTGAAGTTTAATTATAGAAAAAGCGGAGTGAATTCACTCCGCTTTTGTTATTGTTTAGGTGTTTTTCATAACAACCGTGCCTACACAGTCGCCGACGTGCTCGCAAGCGTCTGCACAGGATTCAAAGCAATCATATATCTTACGCAAAGATACCACCTCAAGAACATCGGTATGATTCTTGGTAATGTTATGCATTGAGGTAAGATAAAGCTGGTCACACTCCTCTTCTACATCGTTGAGCGCAATGATGAGCGACTGTATCTTCTTGGAGCGTTTGAAGTTTTCAAACTCCTCCATAAGCTCACAAAGAATATCACAAGATGCTACAAGCTTTTTAGCAAACTCTATTATCGACGGCTCTGCCGATCGGATATTGTAAATATAGAACTTCTGCAGTATCTCTTCTATCTTATCGGTCACCTGGTCAAGATTATGGCTTAGCATATCAAGATCCTCGCGATCGACAGGTGTTACGAATGCCTTTGCAAGTGCTTCGTTTATCTCGTGCTTTTTCTTGTCTGCGTTATGCTCTATTTCGTGCATTCCTCGAAGCATTTCGTCCATTCTTTCAATGTCGAAGTTTTCGAGGCACTCCACAAGATATTCTGCAGCCTTCTTTGAAAGTGCAGTGCTTGCCACAAAATTTTCAAAATAAAATTTATCGCCTTTAGCCATTTTTCAAAATTCCTTTCTATCAGTTAAAAATCAACAAGAACAGTTTTGTTACTAAAAAAGCAAGAAGTCCGCATCCGGGGAAAGTAAGCACCCAGGTAAGCACCATTTCCTTCACAACGCCGAAGTTGATGGCGGATACTCTTTTTACAGCGCCTACACCCATAATAGAGGTAGTTTTTACATGGGTGGTAGAAACGGGCAGACCAAATACTGAGCAGAACACAAGCGAAATAGATGATGCTATATCCGCGGAGAAGCCCTGATATTTTTCAAGCTTCACCATATCCATGCCAACAGATTTGATGATCTTCTTACCGCCCATAGCAGTGCCGGCTCCCATAATCACCGAGCATAAAATCATAAGCCAGGTCGGGATGATAAATCCGCCATCGCCTGTGTTTACTCCCGCATTACTCAGTGTATGTACACAAAGAAGGATAATGGCCATAAATTTCTGACCATCCTGTGCGCCGTGCATAAATGCCATTGAAGCCGCACCGACTATCTGTGCCCCTCTAAAAAAAGGTTCTGTTTTTGGTCTGTTGGCTTTATAAAAAATCATAGTTACGATTTTGCATATAACCCATGCTAAACCAAAACCTAAAGTAACCGAAATTACAATACCGTAAATAACCTTAAGCCATTGATCCCATACGATAGCATCAAGCCCGCAGAGTGCCATAGCGCCGCCCGTAAGACCTGCTATGAGAGCGTGGCTTTCACTGGTGGGAATTCCAAATACCCAAGCGAGTGTTGCCCATATAACAATAGCCAGCATTGCCGCACACAGAACGATGATTACTGTTTTACCGTCAGCCACGCCGAAATTAACCATTTTTGTAACCGTTTCAGCAACCTCGTTGCTAATCTTTGTCATTACAAAAACACCGAGAAAATTGAACACTGCTGCCATAAGTATTGCAGCTTTTGGGGGCATACACCGTGTTACAACACATGTAGCGATAGCATTCGGTGCGTCTGTCCAGCCATTTACCAAGATAACACCAAGCGTCAGTACTACCGCAATAAACAGCAGCGGATTAGCCGTCATCTGATACCAAAAATCCAATATTGAATCCATAAGCAACCCTCTTTTAAACTTCTTATCTTTTACGACAAATCATACCAATTTATATTTTATTTCGTACCATTAAATCTGTCAAGTATCTTTTTAAACAATTCGAGAAAAGCGAGGTGAATTTCACCTCGCTTTTGCTATTTATTATTCATTCAGATCAAACGTTTTGGAAAAGTCGGATTGCGTTAGCTACATCCTCTTGCATGGCTTTTTCTGCATCGAAAATGGCATCGTGGAACTGGGTATATGTTTTATTGGATATTGCAGCTCCGCCTGCTTTTGCCATATAGGTGTAATAGTTGACTTTGCGTACACCGCGATTTATGACCTCGCGGAAGTCCTGGTCGCTGACACCAGAACCGCCGTGCATAACGATAGGCATTCCGTTCATAGCCTTTCTCAGTGCCGAAACTCTGTCGAAATCAAGCTTCGGAGCGTCGGCATAAAAACCGTGAGCCGTACCGAAAGCACAAGCAAGCGCGTCAACTCCGGTTTCCTTTACGAACTGGGCCGCTACATCGGGCTCAGTATAAATAGAAACGCGTTTATCATTCTCACTCGCCTCTGTTGCGCCGCCGAATCCGCCTCTTCTTGCTCCCATAGAACCAAGCTCTGCCTCTACCGAAGCGCCGTATTTACGAGCCATTTCCACAACAGCTTTTGTATTTTTTATGTTCTCCTCAAGCGGGAGCTCGGAGCCGTCATACATAACTGAGGTAAAGCCAAGCTCAAGAGCCTGCTTTACATAGTCGATATTAGTACCGTGGTCAAGGTGCGCACAAACGGGAACCGAAGCCTTCTTCGCATACCAGAGCATAACGGGAGCTATCTCCGCCATGGAAATGAGTCCCTTTTCCTCATGTATCTGAGCGTGGGTAATAACAACGGGCTGACCGGTCTGTTCAGCCGCTTTTATGACTGCGCGAAGGCTTGCAAGGTTAGGCGCGTTAAAGCATCCTACCGCCATATTCTTTTCTTCGGCAATTTTTAAAATTTCCTTTAAATTGACTAACATTTAAAACTCTCCTTCAAATTGACCCTCGTCATTGACAAATGCAAATTTAATAGCGGTTGTTTTGCTCTCATCAGGCAAAAGGAACTGCAAAGTACCGTTTTTGCGGAGCACATCTCTGCCGTCGGGAGTGCAGTTTCCGGGCTCAAGTCCAAGAACATAGTCGGTCTTACCCATCATCTTCCACTCGGTAAAGTAAGGTAGATTTGCCTTATCATAGGACATAACCAAACCCTTGCTCACATCGGCATTGTAAATTCCAACCTTGGCTATGCCATCTTTTTCTTTTACATCAAAATAGAAACAGCATTCCTCATAGCCTGTCTGCGGAACTTCCATAGTAAGAGCAGTATCAATAAACTCTGCGGCGTGTTCATTTCTCGCGGTAATACCATTATTAGGTACTCTGACGGTGCTGTTTTCACTGAGCAGAGGATAACCCATATTACAGTGATAAAGCACCATATAGGGCGAGGTTGTATCGGCATCATTAGTTACGGTATCTTTTACCTCGAAAGAGTTTTCGGTATATGAAACCGTATAGGTTCTGTCTAATATTAACTTTCTGCCGAAAATCACAGCGTCACGTACACGAAGTTTTATGGTAAGAGCCTCTGTAGATTCTTCTGTAGCCAGAAGCTCAGCGGGAATATGAGAAACCGTTCCGTGCAGCGGCAGCTCCTCGCCGTCATCGGTACAAGGAGAGCCTACCGCGGTAAGTCCGCAAGTGGTGAAAAAGCCTGCAGTAAAGGATTTTAAAAATCCTGCGCCAACACGGTCATAATATGCCGGCGCAACATATCCGCAAGGGGCAAAATAACCCATATTGTCACCCTTGAAGCTGACACGTGACACATCTCCTGCTCTGTCAAGAGAAATCCACATTTCTAATCCTAAGCCGTTACGGATATAGAGGAAATTCATTCCGTCTCCCATACCGTTTTTAAGAGTATATTTCTCCGCACCCTTTGTCTGAAGCGGATTACCAACATAATTTTTCATTTTTATAACCCCTTTACAGCTTTATATAGGTTTGCGTACTTTTTATAAAGCTCGGCATAAGCCTTGCTGTTCTCTGCATCGGGCTTAAACACCTTGCGTACTGGTGCCATTTTTGAAACGGCAGCCGTAAGGTCAGAAAAACCGCCCATAGCCATACCCGCAAGCGCCGCGGTGCCTGCCGCGCCGACCTCTTTACAGTCGAGTGCCATTATTTCAGTACCAAGAATATCCGACTTTATCTGAAGCCAGACATTCGAGGTGGCGCCGCCGCCTGTCGCTCTTATTTCTCCTATTTCGCCCGTCTGAGCCTTCATAGTATTGAAATTAAGAAGCATTTCATACGAGGTGCCCTCCATAAGGGCTTTATAAAGGTCATACTTTGTGGTCTCGAGGGTTACGCCTACAAACGCCGCCTTGGAATCGTTGTCCATATAAGGGGTTGCAGCACCCGCGAAGTGGGGCAGTACGAGTATTCCTGTAGGTTTATTAGAAACCTTACCGTCAAGCTCAGCGTAGACATTTTTACCCTCTGTTTCGGAATTTTTCCATTCAAGCTCGGCAAAATTGTCGCGGAACCATTTGAGGGTAGCGCCGCCCGTAAAGGAAAGCGCATAGCAAGCGTACTGCTCGCCGAGATACGGCACTACAGAATAGCCGCCCTCATAGAACTTAATGTCTGTGGGTTTTTGATTCAATATAACAGGTATACATTCAACCGTGCCTGTACCATCCATAGCCTGATATGTATCAAACACGCCTGAGCCTATCATGCCCGCCACCTGATCATGACAGCCGTTTACAACAGTAATATCATAATCGATACCAAGCTCCGTTCTGATTTTTTCTGTGATGGCTCCTGCTACCGTACCCGTAGGAACAGGCAAAGACATAAGCGAAGCATCTACTCCGGCTTCTTTAAAGACCTCGTCTATCCAACACTTCTTCTCGATATCAAAGGCGGCTGTACGGGCAGCAAGAGAATAATCTATCTGAGCCTTGCCCGTAAGGCTATATACTATAAAGTCCTCGCCAAGAAGTATCCTTTTGCACTTGGAAAAGGCTTCGGGATTGTTATTTTTGTGCCACATTATCTTCGAGATGCTGTACATCGGATGAGGCTTTACGCCTGTGAGCAGAGTAAGTCTTTCCTCGCCGAGCACGTCGCAAAGCCGTTTGCACTCGGCTTCGCCTCTCGGGTCGGTATAAAGCATTGACGGCGCTAAAATATTGTCGTTCTCGTCAAGCATAGCAAAGGTTTCGCCAAAGCTTGTAACACCAAGCGCGTCAACCCTGTAATCCTTTACCGCCATTTTAAGAAGTTCCAAGACTCCTTCTCTGACATCGGCAAAGTTAATTTCGTGCTGACCATTTTTACGGACAACATCATATTCTTTATAATAAGTGCGAAGCTGCTCAGCCCTCTCATTATAGAGGGCTATTTTACAGCCTGTCGTACCTACGTCAAGTCCACCAAATACCATAATTATCCCTCAATGCTTACGACATCGTAGCCGAGATAATATTTAAATGCTTCCTCTAAAACCGCCTTAGCGTGGCCGTTTGCAACGGTAGTATGATGCTTGAAGCCACCGCGAGCGAGACGAATAAGCTTGTTCTGAAGGTCGTCTATCTTAGCAACGCCGGCACAACCGAAGAATTCTTTTTCGATATTGTCATCGGTAAATTCGCCCTCGCTGAAATAGATGGTGATCTTTCCGTCCTCGGTCTTGCAGTTTGAGAAGGTCATCGGGAAAGCAGCAATTCTTCCCTCGTTTGTACCCCAACCGCTGCCGGGGTCGCCCTTATCAAACATCTTATGAGAGGTTACCGTACCCTTTCCTGCCATAAGCTTCTGTGCGGTGGAGCCACAATGGAAGAGAATAACCTTATCGGGGTCATCGCCGTAATTGTTGTTCCAGTCAAGACAAGCGGCAGGACCCTCAGTAGCGAGAGCGAGAGCGCGCATTGTGATAGCCGAACACATATCTATCTCGCAAGAAGCGGTGATTCCGCGGTCGTTAAGCTCAGAAATAAGAACGCAAGGACAAACTCTGAGATAGGTCTCCATCTCGTTCCAGCAACGAAGCGCAATAGCATCAAGATGATACTCTTCTATGTATTCGTCAATAACAACGCTTATCTTTGCGAGCATATTCTTCTTGTCTTCGGGAACATTCGAGAAATCGGTGTAGTTCTCAAGAACCTTCTTCTTTGCAACTACCTTTTCATCGTTGTCATCCTTAGCGCGTACAAACTCAAAAAGCTCAGAGAGGTCAAACGACTCAACGTTTATACCGTGTCTTTGCATAGTAAGCTCATCAAAACGTACGGTCTTGAAAGCGGTGGTGCGAGCGCCGATGCAGCCGATGGTAAAGCGCTTCATTCCGTTTACAACGCGGCAAACTGCGGCGAAGTCGTGAAGATTCTGTGTGAACTCAGGAGTCAGCGGATCTACAACGTGGGGCTTCATAACGGTATAGGGCACCTTATACTGCTCAAATACATCGGTAACCGAGAACTTTCCGCAAAAAGCGTCTCTGCGGTGCTGGAAGTCCATCTTGCCTATCTCATCGGGATATGCCTGCATAAGGATCGGAACGCCTGCATCCTGTAGAGCGGCAATTGCGCCGTTTTCATCAATAAAGATAGGCATACAAAGAATCACGCCATCATACTCGCCCTCGTGAGATTTAAGCCAAGCTGCATATGCTCTACCCTCATCTCTGGTTTCTACCGCGCCGTAACGGGTAGCATCTTTATCCATAATAAGGTAATCATAGCCTGCGTCGGTGACCGCTTTGACCATGTCTTCACGGGCGCCTTCGATAAGCTCTGCGGGCATAAAGCCGCGGTTGCCGAAAAATAATGCAAATGTCTGTTTTTTCATAGAATTACCTCCGTTAAAATTTATACTTTAATTTTAACGGAGGTTGTGATATAATTATAGTCAACATTATACGAAAAACTGTAAATTTGTACGGGGAGGCGGATTTTATGGCGATAAATCTTAATGTTCATCAGATAGAAGAATTAATGGAAGCCTTTTATATGATGTCGGGCATTCGCTTCGTTTTGTTTGATAACAAATTCAATGAGATCATTTCCTTCCCGAAAGAGAACTGTGACTTTTGTAAAATAATGAAATCCTGCCCCAAAACACGACGCAAATGCAACTATGCCGACCGCCGATCCTTTAAAAAATGCGAGCAAGCAAATTCACTTGTAATATATAAATGCCACGCAGGACTTGTCGAGGCTGTAATGCCGCTTCACGAAAACGAAAAAATCGTCGGCTATCTTATGTTTGGACAGATAACCGACGACCCCGATAAAACCAGGCTTTATGAAAACGCCTGCCATTTATCTGTCAACTATGCTTTGAGCCTAGAAACCCTTATATCGGGAATAAATAAAATAACCTTTAAAACCAAAGAGGAAATCTCCTCTGCCGCAAAGATAATGGAGGCATGCACCTCTTATATAATCTATAAGGAACTCATAACCCCGGAAAACAACCGAATAATCGAGGCGGCACAAAAATATATTGAAGAGCATTTAGCCGAGTCAATTGATATATCAGTGCTTTGCGCAGAACTGTGTGTCGGAAGAACAAAGCTTTACGAACTGTTTTCAGCAGAAGTTAAAATGGGCATTGCTGAATATATCCGCCGCCGCCGGGTTCACCGCGCCAAAAAGCTGCTCAAGACCACCGAGCTTTCGGTAGCTCAGGTCGCAGAAAAGGTTGGCTTTGCCGACTACAACTATTTTAGCCGTATATTTAAAAAAATTTACGGCAAATCACCAAAAAGCTACAGAAAATAGCTAACAAATATTTTAGGAGGCCGATTTATATGAATTTAAAAAATGTACTCATAATAGGAGACAGTTATTCTACCTTCAAGGGATGGGTGCCCGATGGTTTTGGAACCTCATATTCCGAGGAAGAGACCGATCAGACCGATGTAAGGCGAGTAGAGGAGACCTGGTGGCATCAGGTCATCACAGAGACTGATTCAAAGCTTGTTATGAATAACAGCTGGTCCGGCTCTACCATATGTCACACGGGCTATAATGGTCAGGACCTTTCGAACATAAAATCTTTCATTTACAGATTTGACTGTCTTAAAGAATCAGCCTTTTTTAAGAACAATGAGATAAACACCGTTTTTGTCTTTGGCGGCACAAACGACAGCTGGGCTAATTCCCCTATTGGCGAATTCAAGTACTCTAACTGGGAAAAGCAGGACCTTTACTCTTTCAGGCCCGCTATTTGCTATCTTCTTGATTCTCTTAAAAAGACTCTGCCCGATGCGAGAATAATCTGCCTTATCAACTGCGATCTTAAGGACGATATTACAAACGGAATCAAAACCGCCTGCGAATACTACGGCGTCGAATCTATCAAATTCGAAAAAGTCGAGAAGATGCACGGCCATCCGACTGTAAACGGTATGAGGGATATAAAGGACGCTGTTTTAAAGGCCTTATAAGTAAAAGTTATAAATTCACAGTCTGTAAAAGGATATTATTTACAGTTATCGTGCGTACTTCACCAACTTCCTCTTGCAAAAATCAAATATTAGTTGCATAATATAAGCAGAGAAAATTTGACCCGCTCGGTGTCAGTAATTTTTATAAAACAAAGGAGATGTGCTTATGAGCATAGATATGACAAAATGGCAGGAAATCGCCAAGAAAAATATTCACAACCGCCCCACAGGTACGGGTCGTCTTTCGGGTAAGATTACAATCGTTACCGGCGCGGCTCAGGGCTTTGGCAAGGGAATCGCAGAAGAACTGTATGCCGAAGGAGCAACTGTCATAATCGCTGATATGAATCAGTCTTTGGCAGAAACCGTCGCCGCCGAGATGGGTGAGCGCGCATGTGCTATTGCGGTTAATGTTTCAGACGAGGAAAGCGTTGCCAATATGGTTTGCCAGACTGTTGATAAGTTCGGCGGCCTTGACATTATGGTAGCCAATGCAGGCGTTGTCCGTTCGGGCCCAATCGCAGAGTTTGAAAAGAAGGACTTTGATTTCGTTACCTCTATTAATTACACCGGTTTGTTCCTCTGCTGCAAGTATGCCGCTATTATCATGCAGGCTCAGTATGAGGCAGATCCCAATGGATTCTATGATATTATCGCTATGTCCAGCAAGTCGGGTCTTGAGGGCTCTAACAAGAATTTCGCCTACGCAGGCAGTAAATTCGGCGCAATCGGTCTTGTACAAAGCTGGGCTTTGGAGCTGTGCGCTTACAACATTAAGGTTAATGCCATCTGCCCCGGAAACTTCCTCGACGGACCTCTTTGGTCTGATCCCGAACGCGGACTGTTTGTTCAGTATCTTAACGCAGGCAAGGTTCCCGGAGCCAAAACCGTTGATGATGTCCGCCGCTTCTATGAGGCAAAGGTTCCTATGAACCGCGGTTGCCTGCCGATAGACGTTGCCCGCGCCGTTATGTACTGTGTTGAGCAGAAGTATGAAACCGGTCAGGCTATTCCCGTTACCGGCGGCCAGGTTATGCTGAACTAAGTTGGCGAGAGCCAAGCTCGCATGAAAGCGCGTAAATAAACAGTTTCATTATTCAGGAGGAATCCAATTATGATTACAAAATCAATACGAATTCACGGCAAAATGGACTTGCGATTGGACGAAGTCACTCTGCCCGATGTCGGACCCGACGATGTCCGTATCAAGGTAGTTTCAGACAGTCTATGTATGTCGAGCTACAAGGCCGCCATTGAAGGCGGCGACCATAAACGCGTACCCGACCGTTGCGATCTTACACCTACTATCGTAGGCCACGAGTTTTGCGGCGATATAATCGAGGTCGGCGAAAACTGGAAACACAAGTATAATGTGGGCGACAAGTTTGTTATTCAGCCCGCCCACTTCCATAACGGAAGTCAGATGGCTCCCGGCTACTCCTACCAGTTCTGCGGCGGAGATTCACAGTACGGAAATGTACCTATCGAGACCCTGCTCGAAAACTGTCTTCTTCCCTACAAATCCGATACATACTACTACGGTTCTCTCGCAGAACCCTTAAGCTGTGTTATCGGAACCTTCCACGCTATGTATCACACTAAAGCCGGCTGCTATACTCACGAGTACGGCATCGTCGAAGGCGGTAAGATGGCGTTGCTCGCTTCGGTTGGTCCTATGGGACTGGCAGCCATTGACTATGCTATACACTGCGACCGTCGTCCGAGTCTTTTGGTCGTTACCGATATAGACGAAGCAAGACTCGCACGTGCCGCTTCTATTTACACCGTAGAAGAAGCTGCCAAATTCGGAATTGAGCTTCACTATGTTAACACCCGTATGGACAACGCAACCGAGTATTTGCGCGAGCTTACCGGTGGCACTGGCTATGACGATGTTGTCTGCTTCGCTCCTGTGGCTCCCGTTATAGAACAGGCTGATGACATTTTAGGCTTTGACGGATGTCTGAACTTCTTTGCGGGTCCCACCGACAGCAAATTTAAAGCTCCTTTCAACTGGTACAATGTCCATTACCTGTATACCCATGTGGTCGGCACCTCGGGAGGTAATACCGACGATATGAAGGAAGCCATCGAGATGATGAATGCAGGCAAGCTTAATCCCTCTGCTCTCGTTACTCATATCGGTGGTCTGAATTCGGTCATTGACACTACCCTCAATCTGCCGAGCATCCCCGGCGGAAAGAAGCTAATCTATACTCAGATTGACCTACCTCTGTCTGCAATTACTGATTTTGAGGAACTCGGAAAGACCGATCCCATGTTTGCAGAACTTGACAGACTGTGTAAGGAAAATAACGGTCTTTGGAATCCCGATGCCGAAAAATATCTGCTGGCAAACGCCAAGAAAATCTAAACAGAAAAAACATTGGGTCGTACCGATATTCGGTACGACCCAACAAATTTATTGTAACAAATTCATCTTATCTTGTCAATATTTTTTGCAGGCTTTAAAAACATTTCTCCGTTTAGCATAAGTTTATTTTAATAATTTTATACAGTATTGCGGATTGAAAGAGCTCTGAAAATATGTTATATTAAAGACACAGAAGAAAGCAGACAAACCTTTTTGAAGCACCGCTTAAAATTACAATAAGGATAATAAAACAATAAATCAAAAAGCGGAGCTGGGAGGATTTACATAGCCTTCAGATTTTACAAAGCACAGCATCTAGGAATCTCGCTTTACGAGAAACGCGGAACACCGCTAAAAAGAGAGTGTCTGAGTGTAAAAGAAATGTATGGAGGCAAAAATCTGTAGAAAGTGAGGTACAACAAAAAGATGCTCGATATCAAGAGTGAACAAAAATAGCCCTTGACCGAAGAAAAAGCGTGTAAAGAAACGCTCGGTCAAGGGTTATTTTCTTTTAGATATAAAAGTTTCAAAACTTTGTTTTGAAATGCATAGCAGTTTTGTGGCAAATAAATTTTAAGGCGAGGCGAAGCCGAAAAGCGAAGGAATACTGACGTATTTCGAGATTTGAGGCCGAGCAATCGGCTAAAATTTATGCCCCAAAACCTTTATAGCTGAAAGAAAGTAACCCGAGGGTTATTTTCTTTTTATTGTGATCATACTATTCTATTTCTTCGGGACCAAGTTCATTAAATTCTTTAGTTCCAAAGAACTCTCCTAATGTTATTCCAAGTCCGTCACAAATCATTTTAATAGTTAACAGTTTGGGATTCTGACTTCGCCCATAAAGAATTGCTTTTACAGATGACGGCGGCAAAGCAGAAAGGGTTGCAAGTTTGTTAATAGTGATGTTTCTTTCTCCGCAAAGTTGCAGCAACCTATTTCTAACAGCTTCTATCATAATACACAGCTCCTTAAATAATATTCTGTGCATATAATAAATAAAATTCCTTGAAAAAGTAGGCAACGCGTGATACTATATAGGCAACACATTGCCTATATAGGGGTTGATTTAATGTTTTGCACCTTTTTCGGTCATCGGCAGGTCTCTAACTGCAACGAAGTAGCGCCGTTGCTATATGATACGCTTCTTAAACTTGTAGAAGAACGGGGAATAAAAGATTTTTTAGTCGGTGACAGCGGAGCTTTTGACCGTATGGTATTAACCGCTTTGAGAAAACTATCAAAATCGAACGATATAAACTATTCGGTAGTAATCGCATATATTGGCACTAAAAAGAATGAACACTACAATTACAGAGAAAACGAAACAGTTTATCCTGACGGGTTAGAAAAAGCGCCTCTTCGATTCGCAATAGATAAAAGAAACCGTTGGATGATAGGTAAAAGTGGAATTGTCGTTACTTATGTCAATTCATCTATCGGTGGCTCCGCAAGTTATGCCGAAATCTGCGAAAAGAGAGGTCTTGAAGTTATAAGACTTGGAAAACTTTAAGAGCCTATAAAAAAGCCTTCTGTTCGTTTTGAGCAGAAGGCTTTTTCTATAAATGTGTCGCGGATACAGATTTGGATGCAGAGGGGCTTTTCTCCGAGTGAAGTTGTATTTTTTATACCGCGAGCGGCGGAAAAAGTTCCTATGCGCCAAAGATGTTATCCGTTTAATTTTTCTTCAAGAAGTTTGCGGATAACGGCGGGGTCTCCTGTGCCCTTAAGCTCTCTCATAATGAGACCGAAGAGTGCCTGCATAGCCTTTGTCTTTCCGCCCTTATAGTCGGCAACCGCCTGCGGATTTGAATCCACTACCTTTGCTACGGTATCTGCAATAAGGCTGTCATCAACCTTAACTTTCAGTCCGTTTTCATCGCAGAACTTGTCAACGTCAACATCCTCAGCAAATACCGCAACAAGCACCTTTTTGCCTGCGGCGCGTGTGATTTCAGCAGTGTCAACAAGGGTAATAATACGGGCGAGTTTCTCGGGCGCGATATCAAGAGAAGTCGCACCGATTCGGCTCATCTGATTCATACACTCGGTCAGAATCCAAGCGGCTGCAGATTTCGGTGCTGCGCCGAGAGCAACGACCTTTTCGAAGAATTCACAAAGCTTTGCATCACTCGCCAGCACTGCCGCTTCCTTAACACCGATACCCATCTCGACGTACTTCTGTCCCATTTCCTCGGCGGTGGCGGGCATAGAAGCGCGGATTGCCTCAAGCCAGGCATCGTCGATTATGATAGGCATAATATTCGGGTCGGGAAAATAGCGGTAATCTGCCGCAGTCTCCTTATTTCTCATCGGGAAGGTGCGGCGCTTGACGTCATCCCAACGGCGTGTTTCCTGAACGAGCATCTCTGTTCTGCGCTCGATAGCGTCAATGTGGCGCACCTTTTCAAACTCGATAGCGTCCTTGATTTCGGCAAAGGATGCCATATTCTTAATTTCAGAACGGACACCCAGTTCCTCTGTGCCTTCAGGACGGACGGAGATGTTTACGTCACATCTCATCGCGCCCTCCTCACACTCGGAAATTCCCGCAAACTGTAGTGCGCTTTTCAGCTTCTTAAGATATTCAAGCACCTCGTCAGAGCTCCGAAAATCGGGACGGCTTACAATCTCAATAAGGGGCACGCTGGTACGGTTGTAGTCAACAAGAGAGGTGTTGGTGGCGTCGTCGTGAACGAGCTTACCTGCATCCTCTTCAAGATGAATCTGCTTAATTCCAATCTTTCTGCCGCCAATCTCAACCGAGCCGTCTACACAGATGGGGTGAAACCACTGGGTCGTCTGGTAGGATGCGGGTAGGTCGGGATAATAATAGCTCTTTTTATCGAAGGTTGTGTACTGATTGATTTTGCAATTCAGCATAAAGCCTGCCTTAACAGCAAGTTCAATTGCGCCCTTATTGGTAACAGGAAGCATACCCGGCATACCGCTGCAGGCGGGACATACACGGGTGTTGGGGTCGGAAGCTGAAGCGTGGCCGCCGCAGGTGCAGAAAAGCTTTGAAGCGGTGGATAATTCAACGTGGGTCTCAAGACCGATTACAAGCTCGTATCTCATTTATGCTTCCTCCTTTACTAATGCCAGGCTCATTATCTTGCTTTCGGCAAAATAGTCGCCGATTAGCTGAATGCCGTCCGCTACAACTGCGGGAAGTCCCGTAATCGAGGGAATAGCGGTGTATTTACTTTCGTCAAACACTCTCTTGAAAGCATCCTTCACATCATAGGGCTTTACATTCTTATCCGAAATAACGGCGGTAAGAACTGCATCGTATTCCTCGAAAAGCTCAGTCATTTTGTCTACGATAATTCTTCTCGTACGGAGCGCCTTATCATAGCAGACCTCATATCTACCCTTGGAGAGAACGTCCGAGCCGTAAAGAATTGTAGCCTTTGTTAAAAATCCGAAGGCTTCGGTACGGCTCTTTACATAAAGCTCGTCGATGTTCTTATATTCTGCCGTTCTGTAACCGTATTTTACACCGTCAAAACGGGAGAGATTGTTGGTTGTTTCTGCCGACATTAAAATCTGCCAAGCGGTCTGGGCGGCGGAAACTATATCAAGGGAAATTTCTTCAACCACTGCGCCCTTAGCGCGAAGAGTATCGGCAAAGCTTAGGGTTTCGGCATCGCTAAGCTCTTTGACAAGAGCAATCTTCATGCCCTTTACCTCAAGGTCGGTTTTATATTCATATTTTTCGTCAGGTAAGCTTGTGCCGTCCTTATCGTCGTGACCTGCAATTGCTGCGAGTAATTCAGCAGCGCTCTTGACAGTCGCGGCGGTAACACCTACCGTCTCGCCCGAAGCGACGGCAGAAATTACACCGTAGCGTGAAACTGTACCGTAGGTGGGCTTTACAAAGGTAACGTTTGACACAGCGGCAGCTCTTCTCGGAGCACCGTTTATATCTACATTGATAGCAGCCTTGGTATCGCCGTTTCTAACGAGCTCTGCGGCAGCAGATGCAAGATTTCCGTCCTTTGTAACCTCTCCGAAATATGAGGTTTCACCGAGCAAATCGAGTCCGAATTCGCCTACGTTTGTCTTGCCCGAAACGGTATAGCCTGCCGCTTCTAAACGGTCTACGACCTCAGCCGTAAAGAGAGGAGTAAAGTTCTCGAGCATTTTTGAGCCTGCTGTTGAGGGTGTGCCCTGAATCAGCAGAGTATCATCTACCGCAATATTACCCTTGTCAATTTCGTTAATATAGTATTTCATTTTAGGGCACCTCCTTATTTAACAAGTCTCGGAACCTGCCAGCTGTCATCGGTGCTCTGGGGAGCGCCGCGAAGCAGGTCGGCACGGTCGAATTTCTGTATCCGTTTGTCCTCGCGGATAACATTTGTCATAGGTCTTACATATACCATAGCCTCGGTAGAGTCTGTATCAATGGAACAAAGCACGCTTTCTGCCTTTTCCATATCAGAGAAAATAGCCTTCATCTGCTTTTTCTCATCATCAGCGAATGAAAGTTGATTTACAGAGAGGAGAGCGTCAACCTTATCAACCTTTTTAGCAGTGACGCCGCCTGCGGCACCGATGCTCGCTGCAAATGCGCCCTCAGTACCTGCGACCTCGGCTGCCCCGCTTCCGCGGATAGCAACGTTTGCCTCGTAAAGCTGAAGCTCGGTGACCTCACTCGGAGCGCCGAGAAGCTGATCCTGAGCCTGACCGTCAAGCGGGAATGCGATTACATCACGGATGGTCTCGGTATCTGCGAGCAGCATTACTATACGGTCAACACCTGGCGCCATACCTGCATGGGGCGGAGCACCGAACTGGAACGCGTTATAAAGAGCCGAGAAACGTCTTTCAACCTCATCCTCGCTGTAGCCAGCGATCTCAAACGCCTTTCTCATAATCTCTGGGCTGTGGTTACGAACCGCGCCAGACGCCAACTCAATACCGTTACAAACAAGGTCGTACTGATATGCGAGAATGGTACAGGGATCCTTTGTAAGCAGCGCCTCAAGACCGCCCTGCGGCATTGAGAAGGGGTTGTGTGTAAATATAATCGAATCGGTTGTTTCGTCGAGCTCATACATCGGGAAATCGACAACAAAGCAGAATTCAAAGGAATTCTTATCAATAAGGTCGAGCTCAGCACCAAGCCAGTTTCTGATAACGCCTGCGTTCTTGTCTGCGGTGTTCGATACTGTGTCGCAGATGAAGAAGAGTGTCTCGCCCTCTTTGAGGCCGGTAAGCTCGGCAATTTCCTTCTTCTGCTCCTCGGTCAATACCTTGGAGATCGGGTCATCCTTATACTTGTATCCATCCTCTTCAAGAAGAGTGATGTGGGCAAGGCCTGCCATTCTTGCCTTCTTGGTTGCAAACTCAAGCGACTTATCAAAGAACCATCTTTCAGCCTTGCAGGGTGCAACGATACCGCGGACCTGCTTATTCTTGAAGGGTTTAAATTCAACTCTTGTGAAAAGCTCAGTGAGGTCGCAGATTATAAGGGGATTTCGAAGGTCGGGCTTATCCGAGCCGTATTTTGCCATAGCCTCTGCATAGGGGATTCTTCTGAAGGGATTTGCGGTTACCTTCTTATCAGAGAAGGTGCGGAATATCTCACTTACAACCTCTTCGCAAACTGCAAGAACCTCATCCTGTGTCGAGAAAGCCATCTCAAAGTCGAGCTGATAAAACTCACCGGGTGAACGGTCGGCACGTGCATCCTCATCTCTGAAGCAAGGAGCTATCTGATAATATTTATCAAAGCCCGATACCATAAGCAGCTGCTTGAACTGCTGCGGTGCCTGCGGCAGCGCGTAGAACTTTCCGGGATGCTTACGCGAGGGAACGAGAAAATCTCTCGCACCCTCGGGAGAAGATGCGGTGAGGATAGGAGTCTGAATATCTAAAAATCCTCTCTCATCCATAAGCGCTCTCATCTTCCCAATAACCTTGGAGCGAAGAATTATATTGTTGTGAAGCGCAGGGCTTCTGAGGTCTAAAAATCTGTGCTTTAATCTGATATTTTCATTTATGTCGGTCGCGCCTATCTCAAAGGGAATGTCTCGTGTGCAAAGGCCGAGCACGGTGACACTGTCTGCAACAAGCTCAACAAGACCTGTTTCGATCTTGGGATTAACTGTCGCTGGATCACGCTCAGTGACAACACCCTTTACCGAAATGACCGTCTCCTTGCCGACACCTTTAAGAAGAGTCTCGTCGTGAACGACCACCTGTGTTATTCCTGTTTCATCACGAAGATCAACGAATAAAACTCCGCCGTGGTCACGTATAACGTCGACCCATCCGGCGAGCTCAACCGTTTGACCGATATGATCTTTTCTTATGTCATTGCAACGATGAGTTCTGTACATTTTATATACCTCCGTTTGCTAAATATATGCCCAAAACTTAATTAAAAATACAAAATAAAAAGTCCCGAGAATCCATAAAGATTCTCGGGACGAGTAAATAAATTCACCCGCGGTGCCACCCGCATTGATACCGAAAAACAGTATCCGCTTTTATATTAAATTGATGGTTGCCGCCGAAGTGTTGCCGAGCTTACTACTCATCCGAGGCACGCTTACAGCCGGTGACGCGCCATCTCTATCGGACTTTCCAAAAAAGTCGGGTCTTCGCGAAGTATTATAACAAATTTTCAAAAAGATGTCAATATGATTTTAATATGCAAAATATGTAATTTTTTCGGTTGCCTCAAAATTCATATTGCGGTATGCTTGTGCTACAATAGAGACAAAAAGAAAGATGAGCATGCTGCCTAATTTTTAAAGCTACTGATTCTGAAGACGTTGGCTGAAGAGCCAACTGAAAAACTCCTCGCGGTCGGTTTCGAACACAGTATGAATAGGGGAAATGTGGTTACCGTCAGAATATTCGATGTATTCAACATTGGGATGATTTAAATTTTGTAACTGCTGATATAGCGAACGCGAATGGACCACGCTCACTACCGAATCGGTAGCAACATGATAGATACGGAACGCTGTATTATGCGAGTCAAAAGAAGTCAGTGATAGGTCTTGAGCGCCGCTGAGCGGTACGGCAGCTGCAAAGGTGCCCGGCATTTCGCTAACAAGTCTACACGTCATAAAGCCTCCCATGGATATACCGGAGATATATATGCGCTCTGCATCGATATTATACTGCTCAATTATATCCCGTAGCAATAGTTTAAACGCCCATACCTGAGAGTCGGTCCAATCACCTTCATGCGATAACGGCGTCGACGGTACTAGTGTGTAGGTGCTATATTCGTGGCTTTCATTTTCCAACGCCATCAGGGAATTTACTATAGGGGTCGCCGTGCCGGGTGAATCAGCGGTCACCGAATCTCCCTTACCATGCAAGAAAATTACCAGCGGCACCGGCTCATCGCTATCACGAAGCGGCTCGTGTAATAGATAATGTATGGTTTGTTGTGTGGCATCATCATGATATTTGAGTGTTTTAAAATAGTCTTCTGTGGAATACACAGGTGTGAAAGCTGTTGAACCGTCTTCGGGCGATTGAGTGGAACAAGCAGTAAAGCACAGCATACAAACAGTTAAGATAAGTGCGATTAGACATTTTTTCATATAATTTTTCCTACTCTGTTATAATGATTGCAGTTTGTCGAAACGCAAAAAAGCTCATCGACAATAATTTCAATGGCTTATCTATCCATTATTATACTTTATATCCACATTTTGTCAACGGCATTGTTATGATATTGCCCTTTAACAGTAACGCTAATATGGTATTCTTAATTTCGTCCTTGACTTGCTTATTTTATAATAAGTAAGCCAAGCTGAGAATAATTGTCATACCATTTAAATAATGTTATCCCTCGGTTTTGGGACAACTCTATTTGCATATATAACTTGAAAATATGAATAAAAAATGGTATATTAGATTTTATAGTATTGAGAATTTATAATTTAGACATTAACAGTAATTTCATAGGCGTAAGTTTTCCCTGACTTAACACAAGCATAAATAATTAAAAAGTTACTAAGGAGAATTTATCTTGAAAAAAACTCTTATAGTTATCGATATGCAAAATGATTTTATCACCATGGCGCTCGGAACACCCGAAGCTGTCGCAATTCTGCCAAAGGTAAAGGCAAAGATAGAGGAATATAAGCGCCGCGGTGATGAAATAATCTTTACAAGGGATACTCACGGCGAAGATTATATGAGCACCAACGAAGGTAAAAATCTGCCCGTTCCCCACTGTATCAGGGGTACAAAAGGCTGGGAGATAGCAGACGGACTTTACACCGAGGGCGCAAGGATTATCGATAAGCCCAACTTTGGCTGGCCTTATTGGGACCTTGAGGATCTTCGCGAGGTTGAAATGGTGGGGCTTTGCACCGATATCTGTGTTGTTTCAAATGCACTTATAATAAAAGCACAGTTCCCCGAGATATCTCTCACGGTGGATTCCTCCTGCTGCGCGGGGGTCACACCCCAAAGCCACGAGGAAGCACTTGCTACTATGAAAATGTGTCAAATAAATGTAATTTAAGCGAGGTTTAAAAAATGTTTGATGCTATAAAGGTTAAGGAACAATGTGTCGAGTGGATAAGACAGTTCTTCCACGAGAACGGTAAGGGCTGTAATGCCGTTGTCGGAATTTCGGGCGGAAAGGATTCGTCGGTTGCCGCAGCGCTTTGCGTAGAAGCTCTTGGAAAAGACAGAGTTGTCGGTGTGCTTATGCCACAGGGTAAGCAGCACGATATAGATATGGCGTATCTCCTCTGCGACCACCTTGGAATTAAGAGATATGAAATAAATGTAAAAGAGACCATTGACGCTATAACAAAGGCTTTCCCCGAAGAGCTTGGTCTTTCCGTACAGGCAAGAACCAATCTGCCGCCCCGTATCCGTATGTCTACGCTTTACGCCGTAAGCCAGTCGGTAAACGGCAGAGTGGTAAATACTTGCAATCTGTCAGAGGATTGGGTTGGCTATTCTACCCGTTACGGCGATGCTGCGGGCGACTTTTCGCCTATGTGCAATCTGACTGTTACCGAGGTAAAGGAAATTGGAAGAGTTCTTGGACTTCCCGATGTGCTGGTCGACAAGGTGCCGATTGACGGGCTTTGCGGAAAGACTGACGAAGAAAATCTAGGCTTTACCTATGCCGAGCTTGACCGATATATCCGCGAGGGCGTAATTGACGACCCCGAAAAGAAGGAAATCATAGACAAAAAGCATAAAGCAAACCTCTTTAAGTTACAGCTTATGCCGAGCTTTGATCCAAAGATATAACAAAAATCGCTGACCGTTGGTCAGCGATTTTTCTCTTAAAATTTAATAAACAAAAACATCTTCGGCGTCACTGTATACATCATCCATACTTCCGCCGTACATATCATCAAGACTGTCGCCGTAATAATCGTCGGAAGCATTAAAATCCAACGCTGACTTGAATGGCACTAAAAAGCTTTCGGCAATAGACACTATATCCTCGTCCACGCCTTTATCGCGAAGCGTATCTAATACCTTATCAGTATCAAGCGACTCCGCCCACTTTGTTAAAGCCTCGCTGTCGGTAGAATCAATCGCTTCTGCAGGTATAGTGATCTCCCCGTCAGACTGAGCAACAGAGGTTGTTATATCAAAGCCTACAAAGAGTTCTCCCTTGGAGAGGATGTTAATCTCGTGCTTCGACGATTTGTCTTCGACCTCTGCCTTTAGCTGTATGGTAAAGTCATACTCCTCCATAAGGGCAGTGAATTCAGAATCTCCCATCTCTTCGATGAGTGTATCGCTGAATTCTATTCTTATTGTTCCGTCAAACTTGTTATCCTTGAGCTTGCCAAGGTCGGCGTCTTCAATTATAAGGTCAACATATGTCTTCCCGTCTACTCTGACGGTGTACTCACCTATGAGCTTGCCGGCCTTTACTTCGCCGCTGCCCTCAATCTTAAATTCCTCGATCTCAGACTCGATTGCAAACTTTGTGCCCTTTTGAACGGTGATATTGTTTATGATCTCTTCGCCGTCAACCTCTACCGTGCGTCCGCATACCTCGTGCTTTGAGTTTACGAAGGTTTTGAGTATGATAGGATCATCGTCGTCTGCTTCGTCCTTAGCTTCTTCTACAGAGTCAAGACCCTCTTCGATAATTTCCTTAAACTCGTCATAATAATCGATATCGGGGTCTATGATCTCTTTTTCTGTGAGATATCCGCAAACCGATTCTATGATCTCTTTGAGTTCAGTGTCTTCGTTTGCAGTTTTCAGTATCTCTTCTGCGATAACGAGCGCATCCTCCTCGGTTATCTCATACTCAATAACGGTAAATTCGCCTGTAAGCTCGCCCACGGTAAGGTATGTTGTTGATGTTTCGACCGCTTCAAGATTATTTACAATAATATCAGCATACTTGGTAAGAAGCTCGTTAAGCTCCTTTTCGCTCGGTAAAGCCTTCTTAAATTCGGGATCATCAAGAGCCTCCATGATCTTTGCCAGTTCGCCGTCTCCTATCTCAACCGCATCATCCAGAGCTATATCCGACTTGATAAACTTATCGTTCAGATTAGAAAACGCAAAATAGAATGCCTGCTCTTTTGCGTCGACAATAGCATCAAGCTTTAATAGCTCGGTGTCAGAAAGCGCAAGCGCAAGATTTGCCGCAAGTTTATCGCCATCCAGCTCACCTGTAGCCGACAAAGAAAGCTTGTTTATCCAGTCAAGATCGGTCTCACCTGTGAGATTCTCACCTATAAGCTCCTGTGCACTCTGGCTGAGCTTAGGCTGCAGCTTTACGGTTTTAGCAGACTCTTCCTTCTCTTCTACCACAACGGCATATGCCTCTGTGATAGCATTGATGCTCTCACTTACACTCTGTTCCTCAACAAAACAAAGATAATCAGTATCCGAGCCAAAGGTCTTTACCGCAACACCTTTAACAAAATTGAAGTTAAATGCCACAAGCACCGCCAGTACAACAACCACCGCTGCCGAAGCTAGACCTACAATAAGGCCTGTTTTCTTTTTCTTTGTGGGAGGTGTCGGCTCTGATGTTTCACCCTCGTCAACAACGTTTACTTCAAAATTTTCTACAACTTCAGTCTCAGCGACGACCTCCGTCTCGGGCAGTGCGCTTGCCTCTTCAACTTCGGCTTCTACCTCTGCTCCGCACTGAGTACAAAAAGCCTGATTCTCTAAAATTTCATTTCCACATTTTTTACAGAACATACTTTTCACCTGACACAAATATATTTTGTGTCCTCTCCTTTCTTATTATTACTTTAACACAATAACACTCTTCAGTCAATAAATTATATTTTTATTGCTACCGTCATTTATATGTGATACAATTATTTTATATTTAAATCCGTGGTGAGCTAGTTGGAACGAAATGTAAAACGCTACCGGTTTATTGACTCCCTTAGGGGACTTGCTGTTTTCAGTATGGTAATATACCACTTTGTGTGGGATCTTCATTGCATTGCAGGCATCAGATGGGGCTCTTTCTCATCGGCTTATAATTTTTTGTGGCAACAGAGCATTTGTTGGACATTCATTCTGATTTCGGGTTTTTGTTATTTTTTATCAAATCACCCTCTTAGAAACGCGATTTTTACCCTCTCGGGCGGTATCGCTGTAACCCTTGTGACCGTGAATGCAGCACCGCGCTCTGCGATTTATTTCGGAGTTCTTATCTTTCTCGGCTCGGCTATGATTCTGCTCTTGCCGATAAGAAAACCGCTTTACAAAATACCGCCTGTAGCCGGAATAGTTGGGAGCTTTCTGCTTTTTATCCTTTGCTATAATATAACTGAAAAAAGCCTTGCTTTCGGGCTTTTAGAGCTGCCCCACTCGCTTTATAAAAATATGTTTACGGCATTTTGGGGCTTTCCTCATCGCGGTTTTTTCTCTGCCGATTATTTTTCGTTTCTGCCTTGGATATTCCTGTTTTTGAGCGGATTTTTCCTTTGTTCTTTAATCAAAAAACTGAAAACAGAACCAAAATTTCTATACTTTAAAATTCCTGTTTTTGAATGGATAGGCCGACGGGCACTAATAATATATTTAGCGCATCAACCGATACTTTACGGAATTACGATGCTGATTACGATGTTACAAGGAGCATAAAAAATGGTCATAGATTTTCATACCCACGCATTTCCCGATACACTCGCACCGAGAGCAATAGAATCTCTCTGCAAAAACTCGGGCTATTTGTTCGAGCCCTGCCATGACGGCACCCTCGACGGACTTAAAAATAATATGAAAAATTACGGAGTCAATATGTCGGTAGTTCAGCCGGTTATCACTAAGCCGAGTCACACAAAGACTACAAATGAGTGGGCGGCGGAGATTACGAACGGCAAGGATATCATCTCTTTCGGCGGAATTCACCCACATACAGACGACTACAAAAGGGATATTGATTTTGTCTGTTCTCTTGGGCTTCGTGGTATTAAACTCCACTGCGAATATCAGGATTTTAAGGTCGACGACCCCTTTATGCTGAAAATCTATGATTACGCATTCGGAAAAGGGCTTATAATTCTCCAACACGCCGGCTTCGACCCCGCTTTCAGCGAACCGTTTAGAAGCAGTCCCAAAATGTTTGCAAATGTCTCAAAGGAAATGAGAGGCGGCGTTATGATAGCGGCACACTTCGGCGGCGGCAGACAGTGGGACGATGTTGAGCGTTATCTCGTCGGCACAAGCATTTATCTCGACACCTCAATGGGTCAGGAATATTATCCCCCCGAGCAGTTCGTGAGAATAGTGCAGAATCACGGAGCCGACAAAATTCTCTTCGGCTCGGACTCTCCCTGGAGTCGTGCCGATTATGAACTGGAGCATATCAAGGACTCTGCCCTCACAGACGAACAAAAAGAGCAAATACTCTGCAAAAATGCAAAGCGCCTGCTCGGACTGTAAAACGAATGAATAATGAATAATTTCGGTGTTGCCTTTCAGCAACAAATTTAATTACGATACGAAAACAATAATATCTACCTCGTATCGTAACTACATCGTCCGTAGGACACATTAATTATTCATTAACGGGACGTTGTTCCCCACTTGACAAATCTACTTTAAACTGTTAAAGTATTATATTATAAATTAATATTAATTTTGAGGACTTTATATGACTATCGTAGACCTACTTGAAAGAAATGCGGCAGAGTTTGGAAGCGACACCGCGCTTGTCGAAATAAACCCCGACCAGCCCGAGACCCGCCGCACTTGGCAAGAGTTTGACCTTGTTGAGTCGACTCCGAAATCTCGCCATTACAGAAGAGAAATCACTTGGGCGGTATTTAACGAAAAGGCAAACCGCACGGCAAATATGCTTCTCCAAAACGGAATCGGCAAGGGAAAAAAGGTTGCCATTCTGCTGATGAACTGCATCGACTGGCTACCGATTTATTTTGGGATTTTAAAGACCGGTGCACTCGCGGTTCCCCTTAACTTCCGCTATGCTGCTGACGAAATAGACTATTGTTTGAATTTGTCGGAATCCGACGCTCTTATCTTCGGACCCGAATTCATCGGCCGTGTTGAGGCGGTTGCCGACAAGATTTCCAAAAACAGAATGCTAATCTACACAGGCGCCGGCTGTCCCGCCTTTGCAGACGATTATAACGACCTCGTTTCCGAGTGCCCGTCCTCCTTCCCTGCTTGCGCTCTCTCGGAAGAGGACGACGCCGCAATCTACTTCTCCTCGGGAACAACAGGCTTCCCGAAAGCGATTTTACATAAGCACAGAAGCCTTATCCATTCCTGCCGCGTTGAGCAGGCGCACCACGGACAGACGCGTGACGACTGTTTCCTCTGCATTCCGCCCCTTTATCACACGGGCGCTAAGATGCACTGGTTTGGAAGCCTTCTTGCAGGAAGTAAGGCGGTAATTTTAAAGGGTACGAGAGCAAAGACCATCTTAGAAGCGGCAAGCGAGGAAAAGTGCTCTATCGTATGGCTACTCGTTCCGTGGGCTCAGGATATTTTAAACTCGCTTGACAGCGGTGAGCTTTCGCTCGATGATTACGATTTCAGCAATTGGAGACTGATGCATATAGGTGCACAGCCAGTGCCGCAAAGCCTTATAAAGCGTTGGCTTGAATATTTCCCGAATCATCAGTACGACACGAACTACGGTCTGTCGGAGTCAATAGGCCCCGGTGCCGTTCACCTCGGTGTTGAGAATATCCACAAAGTTGGCGCAATCGGTGTTCCCGGCTATGGCTGGGAGGTAAAAATTGTAGACCCCGAGGGAAATACCGTAAAGCAGGGCGAGGTTGGCGAGCTTTGTCTTAAAGGTCCCGGTGTTATGGTTTGCTACTATAACGACCCGAAGGCTACCGCCGATACATTAAAGGACGGCTGGCTCTTTACGGGAGATATGGCAATGCAGGACGAAGACGGCTTTATCTTCCTCGTTGACCGTAAGAAGGATGTTATCATCACGGGCGGAGAAAACCTCTATCCCGTTCAGATTGAGGACTTTATCTCGGCTCACAATAAGGTTAAGGATGTTGCCGTTATCGGACTTCCCGATGCACGACTCGGCGAGATTGCAACCGCAATTATTGAAGTAAAAGCAGGTATGGAGTGTACCGAGGAGGAAATTAACGAATTCTGCCTCGGAATGCCTCGCTACAAGCGTCCGAGAAAGATTATTTTTGCCGATGTACCCCGTAACCCCACTGGTAAGATTGAAAAGCCGCTTCTACGTCGAATGTACGGCGGCGAGGGCTTGGTTGATTCACAAAATAAGGCATAAAATCCCTCCTCCACCTATGGTGGCCCCCTTTAGGCAAGGGAGGCTTGCGATGTGTTGCTTCGCAACGACTTATATTTATATAGGAGATACATACTATGAAAAAACTTATGATTGGTAACGAGGCGGTTGCTTGCGGTCTTTACGACGGCGGACTGGGAATGGCGTCAAGCTATCCCGGCACACCCTCTACCGAAATTACCGAATTTTTATCGAAATTTGACGACATTCACACCGAGTGGGCACCCAACGAAAAGGTTGCGGCGGAGGTTGCTTTCGGCGCATCTCTTGCAGGAATGCGTTCGACCTGCGCTATGAAGCACGTTGGTCTCAACGTTGCGGCAGACCCCCTCTTTACCCTTTCTTATACAGGTGTAAACGGCGGTATGGTAATCTGCGTTGCAGACGACCCCGCAATGCATTCCTCTCAGAACGAGCAGGACTCACGTCACTATGCTATTGCTTCAAAGGTGCCGATGCTTGAACCCGCCGATTCTAATGAAGCATACTTTTTTGCAAAGACCGCTTTTGAATTGTCGGAAAAATTTGACACCCCCGTGCTTCTCCGTATGTGCACCCGTATTGCGCACAGCCAGTCTATCGTTGAACTCGGCGAAAAGTGTGAAAAGGTTGTAAAGGACTACGTTAAAGACCCCGCGAAGTATATTATGATGCCGGGCAACGCTATCAAGCGTCATCCTATTGTCGAGGCTCGTACCGCCGCTCTCGCCGAATATGCTAATGACTGCATCTACAACACCGTAGAGGATAACGGCGCGAAGGTCGGCGTTATTACCTCGGGTTGCTCTTATCTTTATGTTAAAGAGGCTCTTGGCGAGTCGGTCAATATTCTTAAAATCGGTATGCCGAATCCTCTGCCCGAAAAACTCATTCGTGATTTCGCTGCAAAGGTAGACACCCTTTACGTTATCGAAGAGCTTGACCCCGTTATTGAAAATTACGTAAAAACTCTCGGAATTGAGTGCATCGGTAAAGAAAAGTTTTCTATCCTCGGCGAGTTCTCCCAGAACACTATCGCCGCCGCTTTCGGAAAGGAGCTGCCCGTATCCGTTTCGGCTGATTCGGTTGTTCCGAACCGTCCCCCTATGATGTGTGCGGGCTGTCCTCACAGAGGAATGTTCTACACCCTCGCTAAAAACAAGATTACCGTTATGGGAGATATCGGCTGCTACACACTTGGCGCAGTGCCTCCCCTTTCGGCTCTTGATTCTACCCTTTGTATGGGCGCTTCGGTCTCAGGGCTCCACGGCTTTAACCTTGCCCGCGGCGAAGAGGCAGAGAAAAAGTCGGTTGCAGTTATCGGCGACTCGACCTTTATGCATTCGGGTATGACAGGACTTGTTAATATCGCATACAATGCGACCAATTCCACCGTTATTATCCTCGATAACTCTATCACGGGTATGACGGGACATCAGCAGAATCCCACAACGGGCTACAACATTAAGGGCGACCCTGCCGCAAAGGTAGACCTTGAGGCACTCTGTAAAGCTCTTGGCATTAACAGAGTCCGTGTTGTTGACCCCTATGACCTGGGCGCTTGCGAGACTGCCGTTAAGGAAGAGCTCGCAGTAGCAGAGCCTTCGGTAATTATCTCACGCAGACCTTGCGTGCTTTTAAAAAGTGTTAAAACAAAGCCCGCTTTAAAGGTTAACCCCGATAAGTGTAAATCCTGCAAGCGTTGTATGGGACTCGGATGCCCCGCAATCAGTATGAAGGACGGCAAGGCAAGAATTGACGCAACCCTTTGCGTTGGTTGTGATGTTTGCAGTCAGCTCTGCCCATTTGATGCAATAGGAGGAGAGAACTAATGAGTAAGACTACAAGTATTATGATAGTAGGTGTCGGCGGTCAGGGAAGCCTTCTCGCTTCCAAGCTGCCCGGCAGACTCCTCACCAATGAAGGCTATGACGTAAAGGTTTCGGAGGTTCACGGAATGAGCCAGCGCGGTGGCTCGGTTGTAACCTACGTTCGTTTCGGCGAAAAGGTTTATTCGCCCATAGTTACCGCAGGCGAGGCAGATTTTATAATTGCCTTTGAAAAGCTTGAAGCTGCTCGCTATGCGCCCTTCCTTAAAGCAGACGGCAAAATCATTGTAAACACTCAGGAAATTGACCCGATGCCTGTAATCATCGGTGCAGCAGAGTATCCGAAGGATGTTCTTTCCGAGCTTTCCGCAAAGGGTCTTCAGGTTGAAGCGCTCGATGCTCTTACCCCCGCGGTAGAGGCAGGCTCGGCAAAGGCGGTTAACATCGTGCTTATGGGCCGTTTCGCAAAATATTTCGACATACCGAAGGAAAAATGGATTGCCGCTATTGAAAACACCGTCAATCCAAAGTTTGTAGAAATGAATAAGAAAGCTTTCGAGCTTGGATATAATACATAATTTTTTTACACGGAATATTGACTTTTACGATTTAGTGTGTTAAAATAAACCATCACGTAAATGTGCAATAAATGCGATGAGCAGAAACAAGTAGATTTGGATCGAATCTTAAGAGAGTTGTCGTTCGGTGCGAGACAACGAGGGTATCCGTTTCGAATTCATTCTGTTAGCAGTGCGCTGAACAAGGGCTTTGCCTTTAAGTAGGATGCAACGGGTGTTCCCGTCATAGAACTAAGGTATATCCGTACCTGATAAGGCCGCTACCGTGAGATGGCGGCGAACTGAGGTGGTACCACGGGTTTTTCTCGTCCTCTGTATTCTAGTCGGAATGCAGAGGACGTTTTTGTTTTCTGATTCCGAAAATTCACGGAAAAATTAGAAAGGATGATTCAAAATGGCACAGCGCTACTATCAACCCGAAATTGAGACTATGCCGGTCGAAGAACTGAAAAAGCTTCAGTCGGAAAAGTTAGTCCGCCAAGTAAAGCACGTCTATGAAAACGTAGAGTATTACCGCAACCTTATGGATGAAAAGGGAGTAAAGCCCGAAGATATAGGTGGTATCGAGGACCTGCACAAGCTCCCCTTCTTAACCAAGGCAGACCTTCGCGACGCATATCCTTACGGACTTCTTGCAAAGCCGCTTAAGGATTGTGTTCGTATTCACTCAACCTCAGGCACAACGGGCAGACGCGTTGTTGCCTTCTACACACAGCACGATATCGACCTTTGGGAAGACTGCTGTGCGAGAGCTATCGTTGCGGCAGGCGGCTCTAACGAGGAAGTTTGTCAGGTAGCTTACGGCTACGGACTCTTTACGGGTGGCTCCGGACTTCACGGCGGCTCGCACAAGGTAGGCTGTCTGACACTTCCTATGTCGTCGGGCTTTACCGACAGACAGATACAATTTATGATGGACCTTAAGGCAACAATACTTTGCTGTACTCCTTCTTATGCCGCTTACATAGGCGAGTCCTTAAAGGAGCAGGGCTACACCCCCGACCAGATTCCGCTCAAGGCAGGTATCTTCGGTGCAGAGCCCTGGACAGAGGAAATGAGAAGAGGAATCGAGGAGACCCTTGGTATTAAAGCATATGATATTTACGGCCTTACCGAGACTTCGGGCCCCGGCGTTTCCTTTGAATGCGAAGAGCAAACCGGTATGCACATCAACGAGGACCACTTCTTAGCCGAAATCATTGACCCCGATACGGGCGAGGTTTTACCCGAGGGCAGCAAGGGTGAGCTTGTATTCACCGCGCTTGATAAGGAAGCCTTCCCGCTTCTCAGATATCGCACACGTGATATCTGCGTGCTCTCGCGCAAGAAGTGCTCCTGCGGACGCACCCATATCAAAATGACAAAACCGATGGGCAGAAGCGACGATATGATGATTATCCGTGGTGTAAATGTGTTCCCGAGTCAGATTGAAACTGTACTTCTCAAAGAGGGATATTCGCCCAACTATCAGATTATCGTTGACCGCGTAAACAACAACGACACCTTTGATATAAACGTGGAAATGAATCCCGAGCAGTTTACCGATACCGTCAGCGGTATTACCGACCTTGAGAGAAAGCTCTCTGAGGCTATGAAGCTGATGCTCGGAATCAATCCCAAGATTCATCTTGTTCCGCCGAAGTCCATCGTTCGAAGCGAGGGCAAGGCTGTCAGAGTTATCGACAAGCGCAAATTACACGACTAAAGGAGAGGTTATTTATGGCACTTAATCAGTTAACCGTTTTTGTAGAAAACGAGCAGGGCGCTCTGGTCGCTATAACAGATGCTCTCGCCGCCGCAAATATTGACATTCGTGCACTTTCCATCGCAGACACCAAGGATTTCGGCATACTCCGCCTTATCGTTGACGGAAACGATGACGCTATAGCCGCTCTGCAGGATAAGGGATATCTTGTAAAGACCACCCCCGTTGTCGGAGTTAAGATCGGTGACGCTCCCGGAAAGCTCGCACGGGCTCTTGATGTTATCGATGAGGCAGGAATCAATATTGAATATCTTTACGCATTCCTCACCCGTACCGAAAAGCACGCTTATGTTGTTATCCGCGTTGCAGATAACGATAAGGCAGAAAGGGTGCTCGAGGCCGCAGGCTTCCATATGATAACTGACGCCGACGTTCATAAGCTGTAAATTCAGCTTCGATTGCATCCCAATCCTTTTCTTCAAG
>JAZQER010000062.1:0-8971 GCA_045539095.1 Acutalibacteraceae bacterium
ACATAATACCTTCTCCTTATTTTGTTACGGGAATACCCTCTTTTGATATTATTTGCAGTTTCTTCATAATAAGTTCAAGAGAATTATAAAGAATTTTCCTATCATCATCAGATATTTCTCCACCTGTTGCACTGACAGCGACGCTTGCTCTTTCACATACAAAGCTAGCCGCCTTTTTGCCCTCATCGGTAAGCTTCAGTTTTGCTCTGTACAATGAATTAGCTCTGAGTTCACGGAATATCAGTCCTTTTTCTTCCATTTCTCCGCTTATTCTTGAAATAGCAGCTTTATCACGGTCACATGCCTCACAAAGCTCTGCAGCAGTAAGGCCTTCCGGATAACGGTTTAAAGTTACAAGATACTGCGCATACGCACCACGGTATCCGTATCTCTCCATCTCCTCGCGTTCGATTTTTTGAATATAGCGACAAATTGCCGACACTGCGAAAGAAAATTGTTCAAATCTCTCTACCATTTTACACCTCGACTTTTGTTGACTAGTCAACATTGTGGAAAATATTATACCACATACAAACTTATTTGTCAATATGTGGTATATTTTCTGCCTATTTAAACTCTTCCATATTATCATTATATAGCATAGTTCTTACGACAGTTCCGTACGGAAGTTTTTTGTTCTCCGATTTTTCAAACGCTTCTAAAAGCAATTTAGGATTAAGATTATTACTACCGCCTGCAGCAAGTACTAAGGTCACTTTGTTTTCACTCATACCGAAACTCTTGATATTCGGCGCAAGGTTCACTATATTCATCTTACCTTTTTTACTCTTTTTCTCTGTAAGTATTTCGGGTAACGATAAAAACGACCCTAGTTTTTCTAAAACTGCATCATCAAGACTATCATATGATATCTCATATTTGGCGTATGCAATATGGCCCACTTTCATCAAGGGTTCGCCTATTCCAAAAAGTTCAATTCCCTCAGGCATGACATTTTTGAGCTTATCTAAAGCCTGTGCAAGCGGATAAGAATCGTCGTCAAGCCGAAGATCCATAACATCATATGTGCTTTCAAATCCTAAAGACAGCGGCAGCGCGAATGTAACATACGGATGAGGATTAAAACCCTCAGAATACCAAACAGGGATACCTGACATTCTTATCATTCTTATCATAAAACGTTGGAGATCCAGATGAGAGATGAATTTCATTCTACCGAGTTTTCTAAAGTAAATTCTAACGCCCTTCAAAGCAAACACCCTCCCCGAAACAAGCAGCGCCGCAAGCTGCGCACTCCTGTCTGCAATTTTTAGTTGTTTCGGCATTTCTCGCCTTGATATTTTCTTTTACAAAGAACTTCTTTGTAACACCATAGTCAAGATGATCCCAAGGAAGTATCTCATCATAGTCTCTTGTGCGGTTAACATAGAACTCATATGATATTCCGCACTCTTCAAATACCTCGAGCCACTTATTATAATCAAAGCATTCATCCCAACCATCAAAGTGAAGTCCCTTTTTAAACGCGGCGTCAAGAACCTGACAAAGTCTGCGATCGCCACGTGCAAAAACACCTTCAAGCATACTCGTATGTGCCTCGTGCCAGCTAAGCGTTATCTTTTTAGATCTGACGCAAGAAAGAAGATGCTTTTGTCTTCTATTAATTTCCGAAAGGTCTATCTGGGGTTCAAACTGGAAGGGCGTAAAAGGCTTTGGTACAAATGTTGCACAGCTTACAGAAACGCTGACCGGCTTACCTTTTTTCTTATCAGGATTGCTGTAATAAAGATCTACTACTTTTTGAGCAAGGTCGGCTATACCTTTAAGATCGTCATCTGTTTCAGTAGGAAGTCCCATCATAAAATAGAGTTTAACAGCAGTATAACCCGATTCGAACGCCATTTTACAGGTTGACATAATGTCATCTTCGGTTATATTCTTATTTATTACATCGCGAAGCCTTTGTGTACCTGCTTCAGGTGCAAAGGTAAGGCTGCTCTTTCTTACAGACTGCACCTTTTCTAAAAGCTCTTTCGGGAAATTGTCAATTCTAAGCGACGGTAGCGAAAGGCTGACCTTGCAGTCCTCACTCCAACCCAGCATTTTGGTCAGAAGAGCCTCAATCTCTCTATAGTCACTTGTTGAAAGCGAAGAAAGCGAAACCTCATCATAGCCCGATGAGTCGCAGATTGCCTTAGCCTGTGCGTTTGCAACCTCGGACGATTTCTCTCTGACGGGTCTGTAAAGATATCCTGCCTGACAAAATCTACAGCCACGTATACATCCGCGGAATATCTCCTCGACGGCGCGGTCGTGAACTATTTCAATAAAAGGCACGACAAACTTATCGGGATAATAAACTGAATCAAGATCCTTTATGATGCGCTTTTTAACCGTCTTGGGAACACCTATTTCAGGTGTTACCGACTTTATCGTATTGTCTTCATTATACAATACAGTATAAAGCGAAGGCACATAAACGCCTTCTATCTGAGCCGCTTTAAACAAAAACTCTGACTTTGTTAAGTTTTCTTTTCTACACTCTTTGTACAGATCTATGACCTCAAGATCAACCTCTTCACCTTCACCAAGGAAAAATATATCGATAAAATCAGCCAAAGGTTCCGGATTAGACGCACACGGTCCGCCCGCAACAATTACGGGATAATCCCAACTGTTACGCTCTTTTGTTTTCAGAGGGATCTTAGCAAGGTCGAGCATGCTCAAAACATTTGTATAAGAAAGTTCATACTGAAGAGTGAAACCGACAAAATCAAAGTCCCGTACAGGTTCACGACTTTCAAGCGCGAAAAGAGGTATATCATTATCACGCATTACCTTTTCAAAATCTATCCAAGGCGCGAAAACCCTTTCACACCAGATATCATCACGTGCATTAAACTGTGAATAAAGTATCTTCATTCCAAGATGTGACATACCTATCTCGTATGTATCAGGAAAGCAAAAAGCAAATCTTACATCTACCTTTGACTTGTCCTTAATTACACTATTAAGCTCTCCACCCGAATATCTTCCCGGTTTTTGTACCGACATTATAAGCTGTTCAAATCTTTTTTCGTCCATATTTTCACCAATCGAATTAAATGATATTTATATTATGATACATTAATCAACTCTTTCTTTCAACACCTTTTTTTAAAAATAATGTTGAAATTAGATATAGTGAAAAGATCAGTACCGAGAAATTTTCCACGCCGTAAAATAAAAGATAGATAAAAATGAGAGCGGAAACTGCGGCGGCAGAAACCGTAAGCGCGATAATACATTTATCTGCGATTGCAGCCCCAAATAACGCAGAAAAAAATATATGCACAATTCTGCCGCCATCAAGTCCGCTTATTGGCAGCATATTGTAAATAAACAGCAAAAGATTAATAGCCGAAAAATCATTTTTAAACGCAAAAAAGCAAATTAAATTAGAAAGCGGACCCGATACAAGTATCAATACATCTTCAAGCGGAGTTTTTGCAGAATTATCAACGATGTTTATCCCACCGGGGATAAGTTTTACGCCGCTTGGCTTTGATTTAAGAATAACCATAGTAACAAGGTGAGCCGCCTCGTGAATAGCTGCAGCAGTAAAAAATAAAAATATATTGCCGGTTTTATCGGTCGCTACTATTAAAGCTAATGCCGCTGTAAATAAAAAAGATATTTCAAATTCAACACCAAAAAGCCTGAATTTCACTCTATTCTCCGTCTAAAACAAGAGTCAGTGATATCTCTGTTCTAACATATTCGTCATAAATTTCCATAACCTCAGAAAACAAACCATTGTCAAAATATCTCAGCGCCGTTGCAAAAATGAGTATCGTAATAACAAAAGATATTTGCAGTATAAGTACTTTACTGTATCGCTGTAGGAAAATTCTGTTATTCATAGCTACACCTCTAATTTAAAATATTGCAGTATTTCTGTTTTTATGATAAAGTTATAATAATAAAGATTAAGGAGTAGTTATGCCTTTTTTACCTATAACCCGAAAAGAAATGGAAATCCGCGGAATATCACAAGCCGACATAATAATCGTTACCGGTGACGCTTATGTCGATCATCCGAGCTTCGGCACTGCGATAATATCACGAGTTCTTGAAGCGGCTGGCTATTCAGTATGTATTATTTCACAGCCTAAAAGCGATGCTGATTATAAAGAATTTGGCTCGCCGAGACTTGCATTTTTAGTAAATGCAGGAAATATTGATTCAATGGTTGCTCATTACACCGCTGCTAAAAAACGCCGCAGTGATGACGCGTATACTGCTGGTGGAAAGTCAGGTGCCCGTCCCGACCGAGCAATAATTGTCTACTGTAAAAAAATTCGCCAGCTTTTTGGCGACGTTCCAATTGCTATCGGTGGGCTTGAAGCCTCTCTTCGACGCTTTGCACATTATGACTATTGGGATGATTCTGTCAGACCCTCTATTCTAATTGACAGCGGTGCCGATCTACTGATGTTCGGTATGGGTGAAAAACACGCTGTAGAAATAGCAGATCGTCTTAACAACGGCGAAACTATCAAAACAATGACCGACATACTCGGCACCTGCTACAAAGTCGAAACAAAAGACTATGAGTGGAAGCCGTCAAGCGAATGTCCATCTTATGAATTAGTTAAAGAGCCTACCGAAAGCGGTAAAAAACAGTATGCTATTGCAACGAAGATTCAACATCGCGAGCAGGACGCAGTTCGAGGCAAGGCAATTATTCAAAAACACGGAAAATATATTGTAGTACAAAATCCGCCAATGCCTCCCCTTTCTACCGAGGAGCTTGACGCTATCTACGAACTCCCGTTTATGAGAGATTACCATCCTTCATATGAGCCTCTTGGCGGTGTTCCGGGTATTGAAGAAGTAAAGTTTTCATTAACCCACAACCGAGGATGCTTCGGATCCTGTAATTTTTGCTCAATTGCCTATCATCAAGGAAGGCAGGTCGCTGTCCGCAGTCACGAATCGGTTTTAAAAGAAGCAAAACTTCTAACAACCCTACCCGACTTTAAAGGCTATATTCATGACGTTGGCGGACCTACTGCAAATTTCCGCGCTCCGTCGTGCAAAAAACAGTTAACTCACGGTTTGTGCGCTGATAGAAAATGTCTTGCACCGAAAATTTGCCCTAATATTGACATAGATCATTCTGATTACCTCGAACTTCTTCACAAAATTCGTAAAATTCCAAACATCAAAAAAGTGTTTATCCGTTCCGGTATTCGCTTTGACTACCTTATAGCAGATGATGATGACGAATTCTTTAAAGAACTTGTGCGTCATCATGTGAGCGGACAGCTTAAGGTTGCTCCTGAGCATTGCTCCTCCGCAGTGCTTTCTGCTATGGGTAAACCTGAGATAGACACCTATCTGAAATTCAAAAAGAGATTCTATGAGTTAACAAAAAGCGAAGGCAAAGAACAGTATCTTGTTCCCTATCTTATGTCATCTCATCCAGGTAGTACAATGAAGGATGCTATTGAACTTTCTGTATTTCTTAAAAAAGAAGGAATGCGCCCCGAACAGGTACAAGACTTCTACCCTACCCCCGGTACGGTTTCGACCTGTATGTATTACACGGGTCTCGATCCAATTACTATGAAGTCTATATATACAGCAAAAACTCCCGAGGAAAAGGCACAACAAAGAGCACTTCTGCAGTATTTTAAGCCCGAAAATCGAGAGATAGTTCTGAAGGCTCTGCGTAAGTATGGCAGAACCGACCTTATCGGCACAGGAAAGGATTGCCTTATCTCGGATAGCAAATCCTCTCATACCCGAAACAGAAAGCCTCCGAATAAGAAAAAGTGTATTCGGAATACAACAAAAAGAAAAATATAAAATATATTTATGTAAAACTGTCAAGTATTTATTTATATCACAGTATTTCTGTATAAGAGGTGTTAAAGGTGAAAATTAAATTTATTGGCGCAACCCACGAAGTAACCGGAAGTTGCACTCTTTTAGAAGTAAATCACAAATATTATCTTGTTGACTGCGGTATGGAACAAGGCCGAGATGTCTTTCAGAATATTGAGCTCCCGGTTGCCGCCGCTGATATAGAGGCTGTTTTTCTGACACACGCCCATATAGACCATTCAGGAATGCTACCTAAACTTTATAAAGACGGTTTCACTGGCACAATTTATGCAACTGATGTCACCTGTGACCTTTGTAATATTATGCTTAGGGACTCTGCACACATTCAGGAATCTGAAGCAAAATGGCGCGCAAGAAAGGCAGAACGCGCCGGTCTTGAAGTCCCAGAGCCTGTATATGATATGAAGGATGCGCTTGAAGCCATATCGCTATTTCGCAGATGCAACTATAGCGAAATTATTCGGGTGGCAGAAGGTATAGAGCTTAGGTTTACCGATATTGGTCACCTGCTCGGTTCTGCCTGTATTGAGCTTTGGCTTACAGAAGGTGATATTCGCAAAAAAATTGTTTTCAGCGGAGATGTCGGCAATACCAATCAGCGCATCATACGCGATCCGCAGTTTGTTGATGAGACCGATTATCTTGTTATTGAATCAACCTATGGCAACCGTCTTCACGAAGCAGACCGATCCAACGTCATACAAGAACTTGCAGCGTATATTCAAAAAGCATTAGACCGCGGCGGAAATGTTGTTATACCTTCCTTTGCAGTCGGTCGCACACAGGAAATGCTTTACGCTATCAGAGAGATTAAACAAAACGGTCTTGTAAAAGGTCACGACCATTTCCCTGTTTATGTTGACAGTCCCCTTGCGGCTGAAGCGACCGCAATCTTTATGCAGTGCAACCCGATATGTTTTGATGAAGAGACCTTGGCGCTTATAAAACAAGGCGTAAATCCAATATGGTTTGATAATATAAGAATGTCGATAACCTCAGACGAATCAAAGCAGATCAATTTCGACAGCGAACCTAAGATTATTATCTCTGCCAGCGGAATGTGTGAAGCGGGACGTATCAGGCACCACTTAAAGCATAATTTGTGGAAAGATAACAACATTATTCTCTTTGTTGGCTATCAAGCGGAAGGCTCACTGGGAAGAAGACTTTTAAACGGTGAAAAAAGTGTAACTCTTTTTGGCGAGGAGATTACTGTAAATGCTGAAATTTGCTCCCTACGCGGTACTAGCGGTCATGCTGACCAATCGGGGCTTCTCTCCTGGCTTGAAGGCTTTAAATCCAAGCCCGAGCTTGTATTTGTGAACCATGGTGACAATGATTCCTGTGAAGATTTTAAAGATTTGCTAAACAAAAAAGGTTATCGAGCAGATGCTCCCTACAGCGGCACAGAGTATAACCTTACTACAGGAAAAATGACAGTCTTCGCTGAAGGAAAAACTATAAACAGAGTCGAGGTTTATAAGAATACCAGCCGTGCAGATTTAATCTATAACGAATTGGTAGCAGCTGCCGAAAGACTGTTAGCTCTTACGAAAACAAGAAGAGGCAGAACGAATAAGGATAATGCAAAGCTTACATCACAAATACGAGAACTCATTGATAAATGTAAAGATTAGATAAGGAGTGTAGTTTATGAGAATATGTGTTTATGGTGCTGCATCGCCGACTATTGATGCCGAATATTTTGAAAAGGTTGAGCAAATGGGAAAAGTAATGGTCTCAAGAGGACATTCACTCGTCTTCGGCGGCGGTGGTAACGGTCTTATGGGTGCAGCAGCAAGGGGTGTTCGCTCGAAGGGAGGATACATTTTAGGTGTAATCCCTAAATTCTTTGACCTAGAAAAAGTAGAGGCTATCTGTGATTTTTGCGATAAGCTTATTCAGCCTGACACAATGCGTGAGCGCAAGCAAATTATGGAGGATAATGCTGATGCATTCATTGTTGTTCCCGGCGGAATCGGTACATTTGAGGAATTCTTTGAAATTCTGACACTAAAGCAGCTTTGCCGCCATAATAAACCAATAGCTATCTATAATATAAACGGATATTATGATGAGCTCAATCACGCAATAGAACAGGCAATGAAAAAGAATTTTATTCGTGACAACTGCAAGGACCTCTATATTACTACAGAAAATCTTAGTGAAATATTTGAATATATCGAAAAGCCTACCGAACAAAGTCATACCGTAAAGGAACTTAAGGACGGTTAGATATAAGCAAAAAAGCGGGGATTAAGGGTTGTACCCTTAATCCCTGCTTTATAATTTTTAGAAAAACTTTTTCAGTTGTTCTGCTCTGTTGCACTTTTCCCAGGAAATGTCCAAATCACATCTTCCCATATGTCCGTATGCGGCAAGAGGGTGGTACTTTGTTTCGGTGAGCTTCAGGTCGCGTATAATAGCGGCAGGTCTTAAATCAAAGACCTTATTTACAGCTGCTGAAATCTGTTCATCGGAATATTTACCCGTGCCAAAAGTATCAACCATAACAGAAACTGGCTTCGCAACTCCTATTGCATATGCAAGCTGTATCTCGCATTTATCTGCAAGACCGGCAGCCACTATGTTTTTAGCAACCCAGCGTGCAGCATATGCACCTGAACGGTCTACCTTTGTCGGATCCTTACCGGAAAATGCACCGCCGCCGTGGCGTGCAACACCGCCATATGTATCAACGATTATCTTGCGTCCGGTAAGCCCTGTGTCGCCTGCAGGTCCGCCGACAACAAAACGGCCTGTCGGATTGATAAATACCTTAAAACGGTCATTTTTAAACTGTTCGGGGATAACCGGAAGAATCACCTTATTAAAAATATCTTCACGAAGCTGCTCAAGGGAAACGTCAGCAGAATGCTGAGAAGATACAACTACAGTATCAAGTCTTGAAGGTTTGCCGTCAACATATTCTATCGTAACCTGTGTTTTTCCGTCAGGACGAAGATATGAAAGCTCACCAGACTTTCTTACTTCAGTTAAACGCATTGCCATTTTATGAGAAAGTGAAGCTGTAAGAGGCATAAGCTCATCAGTTTCGTTGCAGGCATATCCGAACATCATACCCTGATCTCCCGCACCGAATGTATTAAGTTCATCT
>JAZQER010000063.1:0-5587 GCA_045539095.1 Acutalibacteraceae bacterium
CAAGATATTTCATATTTTTCGTAAGGAAAATATTTCATTAAAAATATGTATGGGTTCTAACACATAGGTCAAAAAATGAAAAGGCATCTAATTTGTGCAACCCTGCCAAGATTAAAGAAGTGCAACCGAAAGGTTCGGGCTCATTTTATTTTTATAAGCAAGAGTCGAACCTGATTTTAGAAGTGTTTTTTTCCTTTGCTTTGTTTAAACACTCGTGAATGTAACATAATGCTTGATTCCATTTTTAGCTACAAAAATAATAAAGGTCTCGGATAATCTCACCGAGACCTTTGCTGTTTTATTCTTCTGTTTTTTCTTCGTCTGTTTCAATCTCTTCTGCTCTCGACCACTGCGCTAAAAGCTCATCACCCTCAGGATATTCTGGTATCACCTTCTTGCTCCTTGAAAATGCATACATATATGCGATCATCAGAAGCACGGCAGCGCCCGAAACCACAAGTCCTGTACCAAGGCCTGGCGTTTTGTATTCAAACACGATAGTACTCGTACCCTCGCCCACGGGAACCGCCATAAAGCCGACATTGACCTTTTCTACATCGATCTGTTCACCGTTGACATAAGCACTCCAACCATCGTCATAAGGTATCGAGAAAAACACAAGCGTCTCTTTTTCCCTTTCGACCGTTGCGGTAAAGCTATTCTTTTCGGTTCTAAAGGCTATTGCCGAGGTTTTACTTAAAGCATCGCAGTCCCGCTCTAAAGTATTATAACTGAGATTAAGATAATTGTCTCCGCTATAATAGCTCTCAATATCCTCGAACATATGACCGTACTTCTTTATTTGCTCATCACTTAGTAACATCGCCTTCAGCATAAGCTTCGCTTTATCTGTCTCAGAATATTGTTCACAGTACTCATCGCTCATATAAAGATTATACGAAAAGCCATATGGAATATAGTTTTTATTCTCATAAATATTATATCCCGACTCGCTTGCTATTAATTCATATCCGGGCATTTCTGTATTGCCATTTTCATTTGTGAAGTCGTCTGAAGACCCCTCTCTTTCCAGCAGATATTTTACCGAAAGCAAAGATCTTGCAGGGTAGGAATCCACAGTCGGTCGGCTTGCCACCCCTCTCTCCTCTCCTACATATTCCCAGAACTCTGTAACCGATGTAGGAACTATGGAGTGGAAGCAGTTTATACTCGAGTATCCAAGGAACATCGCAGTATTGTCAATACCCGAATAGACATCTATTCGGTATCTGTCCCTATCGCCCTCAAGTTCAAGCTCACATTCAATAAGATTGTCTATCATTTCGGTATCGCTGTAGGAATGGCTTTTGCCCGATGCGACAAAGAAATTCGCATATCCGATTGAGAACACGGCAATAACTATTATAGCGTTTTGTAAAAACCTATCAAAATTTGTGCGTTTTTGTTTCAGCAGAAAAGCAAGTACAACAAGCCCAAGTATCGCGATGCCTACCGTAGCTATAAAACGCCACATATACATCGAATTTTTCGGGTCGGTATAAAGACCTATTATGATCTCTTCAGAATCTGCTGATTTCTGTGGGAACAGACCTATCACTAGCGCTATAACAAGGGTTATGACAGAAACATTTATAAACGGCTTTTTCCAATCGATACTACTGTCCTCAAGTGCCATTACAGTTGCAAGACACATCATCAAAATGGGCATATAAAACCAGCGTGCATAGTATGCGTCATTAAAAGCATAAAACGCTGAATTGAGAACAGGCACCAAAGCCATCACGGCGCAGGTTATAATAATACGCTTAAGCCAACTTCCCTCTTTCGCCTTACACCAGGCAAAAACACCTACCATACTAAACACAGGCATCCACGCGCCTAGTGACGACCATTTTACATCTGCCTTCGGGAACATAACGGGACGGGCAGGAAGATCGGGCGGGAAGAAAAATATCTCTATGATATTAGCGTATATACTCTCTTTTCCGTAAAGTATCGAATTCCATCCAAGTGTAATATTGTCTATCCTTTCAGAGCCAGATATTGCAAGATATGACGGAAGCAGAATAAAAGCCGCCATCGCTATTCCTATAACAGCCTCGAATACTACCCAAAGCACCAAAGTCCAGTGAGGTCTTACCGCCTTTGATATGAGACGGATGACCATATATATAACACCGAAAACAAGCATTCCGACAAAAAAGAAATAATTCACTATGGCGCATGCGCATATCGCCAGCGCAAAAACACCTCGTCGATTTTCGGTTATAAGATATTCAAACGCAAGAAGCAGTAGCGGAAAGAAAATAAGCGGCTCGTGAAAGTGGTTAAAAAATATGTTATATACCGAAAAGCCCGAAAATGCATAAAGCATAGCGCCCACCTGAGCAGTCACCTGATTTTTCGCAAATCGATTTATATAAAGGTAGGCTGTCAGTGCCGCACAACCGAACTTCAGAATAAACAGAGGTCCCATAAGATAAGGCACAAATGAGTTCGGGAACGGGATAGTCAGCCAGAAAAATGGACTTCCAAGCAGATAAAAAGAATATGAGCCTATAAAGTTTGCGCCAAGGTCGGTAGTAAAACTCCAACCGATTTCTCCGCTTCTAACTGCATCGTGAGCCAGCTGATAAAAGGGTATCTGCTGAACATTAAAGTCACCGAAAAAGAGAAAATATCCCCCATCTGATATCATATAAGGTACGAAAAAACAAGCCGCACACAGCGCCGCTGTTATGAATGTATTAAGTGCCATTCCCCTCTCTCGGGGAATAAGCCGTCTTTTAGAAACTGAAAATGTCAAGTCTCCACCGCCCAATTTCAAAATTCTATTTGATATTATACCATTTGATGGTATAATAGTCAATGAAGCAAAAATTATCGGAGGATATATTATGAGTCATTTTTATGCAATTCTTTCCCGAATGAAATATATTAAGCGCTGGGGACTTATGAGAAATACAAGAGACGAAAATTTAAGCGAGCACTCCTTAGAGGTCGCTTATATCGCGCACGCTCTTGCAATAATATCAAACAAAAGGCTTGGAAATAATGTTGATGCCAATGCGGCAGCCGTTGCCGCGATGTTCCACGATACGTCTGAGATACTGACCGGCGACCTTCCGACCCCGATAAAGTATTATAACCCCGAAATTAAAAGCGAATACAAAAAAATTGAGGTCATCGCCGAGGACGAGCTTATAGCTATGCTCCCCTCTGATATGCAGGATGACTTGAGAGCCGTTTATAAGCCCGATGAAAAAACCGCAAAATTCGTTAAGGCGGCGGACAAACTGTCGGCACTTATCAAGTGCATTGAAGAGAAGAATATGGGAAATAAAGAGTTCAAGTCTGCCGAAAAATCAGCAAGAGCAGCTCTAAAGAGTATGGCTATGCCCGAGGTCGATATTTTTATGAACGAATTTCTTGACAGCTTTTCAATGACCCTTGATGAGCAAAGGCAGATTAAAAAATAATGCTGAAAGACCCGAATATTTTTGAGTTTGACACCACCGACTCTACAAATCTGAGAGCACGGCAATATGTTCTCACAGGCGGCGCGTTCCCTGCCCTTTTCACAGCACGCGCACAGACTGCAGGCAAAGGCAGAAGGGGAAAAAGTTTTTACTCACCTCCCGACACAGGACTTTATATGACCCTTGCTCTGCCGTGGGACGAGACTTTAAAAAACAATGTTACTCTTACCGTAGCTGTTTCGGTTGCCGCAGCACGAGTGCTTTCACGATATACAGAAAAAGAACTTTCCATTAAATGGGTAAACGATATTTTTGCCGACGGAAAAAAAACGGCGGGAATTTTATGTGAAACCGTAGCCAAACACACTACAGGAGAAGTGAAGGCAGTTATCATAGGAGTTGGAATCAATCTTACGACAACAGATTTTCCCGATGATATCGGTCAAGATGTCACCTGTCTGTCCTGTAAACCTCTGGATCGAGAAACTATTACAAAAGAACTTTGCAAAGAGCTTTTTAAAGTAATTTATTACGAGGATAAGTCCTCGATTATTAATGAGTACCGTGAAAAAAGCGCCGTTATCGGCAAAGATATCTATTATATCAAGGACAGCAAAAAGTTCGATGCTAAGGCGGTAGATATAGATGAGCTAGGCGGGCTTGAAATAGTCCATCCCGATGGTACCAAAACTACCCTCACGAGTGGGGAAATAACGCTAAGAATAAAAAGAAGTGCAAGATCGGGACACTAACCGTTCCCCACGTATTAAGTTTTAGTCAAGACAGAGAGCCGTCCCCCATCTTCCTTAACATATAGCGTAAATTTTGTCAAGAAAAAATGAGACAAGAGAACCGTCCCCTTGTCTCTGGCATACGGATTTTCTTTAGATGTATTTTATAACCTTGCCGATGCTTTAGACATTACGCCCGAGAACTTAATTAAATCCTCTGTATTTCCTGACGGAGTAATCGGTCATAAGTAAGCAAAAGAACTATGATGCACTGAAACATCATAGTTCTTTCTTTATTAGTAATTACATTTTCTGATCTCAAAATAGCTTTGTGGATGGGCGCAGGTGGGACAGACTCCGGGTGGCTGCTTTCCTACGTGAATATGTCCGCAGTTGCGACAGATCCAAATAACCTCTTCCTCCCTTTTAAATACCGTGCCATCGTTTATATTATCAAGCAACTTCTGATAGCGCTCTTCGTGCTCTTTTTCTATCTTTGCTACCGACTCAAAAAGAAAGGAAATCTCATTAAATCCCTCTTCCCTCGCCGTTTTTGCAAACTCCTGATACATTTCGGTCCACTCGTAATTTTCGCCGTTGATGCCGTCCTTCAAATTTGCTTTAGTATCGGGGATACTGCCGCCGCTTATCAGTTTAAACCAAATTTTTGCATGTTGTTCTTCGTTAAAGGCTGTATCGGTAAAAATGGCGGCAATCTGCTCATAACCATCCTTTTTTGCCTGCTCGGCGTAATAGGTGTATTTGTTTCTCGCCTGACTCTCACCCGCGAACGCCGCGTAGAGATTAGCCTCGGTCTTACTTCCTCTAAGTTCCATATAAGCACTCCTTTTATAAATGTACAATAAGTATTCCCCTTAATTTCCAAACTATGTGGACTTGCAAAAATTAAAATTCCCCCTCATATGATTTTAAAAAAGGGGGAATTTTTTTGTTTGAATTATTATTAAAACTTGCGTCGTCACTCTTTTATTTCGCGCTTCACGTCACCAATCCTAATTCTTTTCCGCCCGCGCTCACAGAAAAGGAAGAAGCCGAGCTGTTAGAAAAAATGGCAGCGGGCGACAAGGCGGCAAAAAACAAGCTTATTGAGCATAATTTGAGACTTGTAGCCCACGTGATAAAGAAATATGACAGCAACCACTGCGATCAGGATGACCTTATATCAATTGGCACGATAGGGCTTATCAAAGCGGTCTCGACCTTTAAGCCCGATAAGGGCATCCGCCTTGCAACATATGCCGCAAGATGTATAGAAAATGAGATCCTGATGTATTTCAGGGCAGGCAAAAAGTCGGCAAATGATGTTCATTTCAGCGATCCTATAGATACTGACAAGGACGGTAACGCCCTCACCCTTATAGATGTTGTCGCAGATGATGTGAATATTGCTGATGA
>JAZQER010000064.1:0-6521 GCA_045539095.1 Acutalibacteraceae bacterium
GCACCGTCAAGAGCTCTGTGGTCAAATGTAAGAGAAAGACCCATAGCCTGATAGGGTTTGATCTCGCCACCTACCATCTTGATTCTGGTTGTGATATTATCTACGCCGAGAATACCTGTCTGGGGAGGATTGATAACAGGAGTAAATGACTCAACACCGAGGTTTCCGAGATTAGAAACGGTGAAGGATGCACCGGTAAGCTTATCAGGGCTGATGTTGCCCTCGCGGCACTGCGCAGCAAGCTCCTTAACCTCCTTAGAAATCTCAAGAAGACTCTTCTCATCAGCATGGAAAATGGTCGGTACCATAAGTCCTCTCGGAGTATCAACAGCAACACCGAGATTAACATGCTTGAAATGGCGTATGGTAGAATCATCAACCATATTAGCATTTAAGTCGGGGTGATTTAAAAGGGTTCTCGAAACAGCGTAGAGAACGATATCGCCAAGGGTAATGCCTGCGCAGTCACCTTCACTTGCCTTGAGCTGCTTTCTGTAAGCCAGAATATTCGAAGCATTGAACGAGGTGGTATGTGTAAGCTGAGCCATCGATGACAGAGAGGTCATCATAGACTTTGCAATAGCGCGGCGGATACCCGAGAACTTAACATCCTCATACTCGGTATCGGGTGCTGCAGCTGCAACAGTCGCAGTGGCAGCAGGAGCGGTAGCGACAACAGGATTATCAATAAGATTTCTTACATCGCGCTCGATAACTCTTCCACTCGGACCTGTGGGTGTTGCAAGAGATGCATCAACACCTGCTCTCTCTGCGAGCTTTTTAGCTCTGGGAGAAACAGCCGATTTCTCTCCTACGACGGCGGTAGTCTCATAAGCAACAGGAGCAGCAGCGACAGGAGCGGCCTCAGCTACGGGAGCGGGAGCAGCCTCTGCGGCAGGCTCTTCTGCAACGGCGCCATCGGGACGAAGAGCAGAACAGTCATCACCGGGATTTCCTATAGCACAGACATTAACAAGGCAAGGAACCTCGTCGCCGTCGTTAAAGAAAATCTCGAGAAGAGTTCCCTCTTCGGTTGATTCACATTCAAAACTTGCTTTGTCGGTTTCATATGTAAAGAGAATATCTCCTACCTTTACAGAGTCTCCGACCTTCTTTTCCCAATTACCGATAATACAACTTTCAACGGTTATACCGGCCTTGGGCATAATTACAGCGTTTGCCAAAAAAAACCCTCCTTAATGGTTTATAATATGCACTTATATTCTACCGCTAATAATCGATAGTGTCAATGGGTTTTTGGGAAATTTTGCGTTAAATATTACGTTTTTGAGCATTTTGTGAAAGTCTTAACAAACTTTGCTCCTACTTATTGCCTGCGGTTTGTCTTTTTTGAGCAACTTAAAAATCTGTTGACTAATCGTTGTATTTTTTTTAAAATAAGAACGGTGATACTATGATAGAAAAAATCGGTATATATATTTCCGCTTCACTTGACCCTTATGAAAACCTAAGTGTCGAAAAATATCTGTTGGATACAGTATCTGAAAATACAGTTGTTTTATATCTTTGGCAAAATCAAAACACGGTAGTAATAGGCAGAAACCAAAATCCTTGGGCAGAGTGCAAATGCGAAGAGCTTCGGGCTGACGGAGGACATCTTGCGCGCAGGCTTTCAGGCGGCGGCGCTGTATTCCACGATATAGGCAATCTCAATTTCACATTTCTGTGTGCTACTGAAAACTATGATCTCACAAAGCAGATGAAGGTTATCGAGACAGCTTGCTCTCTTGCAGGAATAAAAACCGAGCTTTCGGGCAGAAATGACATTCTTGCCGACGGCAGAAAGTTTTCGGGTAACGCTTTTTATAACTCAAAGGACAAAAGCTATCACCACGGAACAATTCTTATAAATGCCGACCGTGAAAAAATGTCAAAATATCTTACGCCCCCAAAGGCAAAGTTAGAAGCCAAAGGCGTGAAATCGGTGCGTTCACGGGTTGTAAATCTCTGTGAGTTGTCACCTGAGCTTACCGTTTCGGATATGAAAAAATATATGGTATCAGCATTTGAGGCGGTATACGGTATTAAGTCAAAACCTGTCTCTGACATTGACAAAAAAGCCGTTGCCGAAACTGCTGAGTTTTACGGCAGCTGGGAATATCTTTACGGTACGCCGCTTCCCTTTACAATATCCTTTGAAGGGCATTTTGAATGGGGCCATGTCCAGATGCAGCTTTATATCAAGGAGGGAATTATCCACACGGTGCAGTCATATCACGACTCTCTTGATTTCGAACTTTCGCACAAGATATTTGTTGCCCTCCATCATTCAAAATTTGAAGTAAATGAAATGAAAAAACGACTTTTGGGGGAGCTTAGCGAAGACGTTGCAAACGATATTATTTCAATAATAAGTTAATAACCAAAAGCAAAAGAGCCAATCACATGATTGGCTCTTTTTATTTCAATTAATAGCCTACAGATGCTGCTCCGTGTTCGGCTTCCTCAGTAGTAAAGCCCTCAAATTCAAGCTGTTCGATGAGGCCATCCTTCGAGAATGCCATAAGGTCCATATAAGACTTTGCCTTCTTAGCTGCTTGCTCCTTCCAATCGGCTCCGCAATTTTCTACCGCGAAGGTAGCATCTTCATTTGAAAAGCCTTCAAACTCAAGCTGTTTAACGAGACCGCTTTTTGAGAAAGCCATCGTATCAAGATAAGATTTCGCCTTCTTTAGAGCGTTCTCCTGTCCGACCGTCATATTGCTGACCGACTGTGTTTCGGATACGTTAGAACCGAGAGCACTGCTGTCACCAGTTGAAGTTTCACTGCAAGCACACAATGTTAACACGAAGATTGCGGTTAAACACATAAGTAATATTTTTTTCATTTTTATCTCCTCCAAGATGAATAAATATCCCGTATTGGGATATTTATATTATACCAATATGGGATAATGTTGTCAAGAGGTGTTTTTATGAGATTGAAAGAAATAAGAAAAGCAAAAGGCATTTCCCAACTGAAGCTCGCCCTCGATCTTAGCACAAGTCAAAATGCAATCAGCCGATACGAAACCGGTGAGCGCGAGCCCGGCATTACCGAACTGATTAAGATAGCAGACTATTTTAACGTTTCGGTCGACTATCTTCTCGAGCGCACAGATAACCCCAACATACAAAAATGAGCCAATCGATTGATTGGCTCATTTTATTTATATAATTTTGCTGACTGCCAGACTTTACAGCAGCTGGGAATATCTTTATGGTACGCCGCTTCCCTTTACAATATCCTTTGAAGAACAGTTTTCTTGGGGACATATCGAGCTTCAACTCGGCATTAAAAACGGCGTTATCCAAACCGCAAAGGTCTACACCGCCGCTATGTAGTTTGAGATTGCCGACATTATCAGCAACGCCCTTCTTGGTATACGCTATGACCTTGCTAAAATACGTGACGCGCGCTCGGTTTTACCCGATTATTTAGCTGAAAGCATTAGTAAAATGGTTGGTCAATAACTATTAAAAGGCAAGCAACTTTTTGGTTGCTCGCCTTTTATGTTTATATTAATTATTTTCGGGATGAATACATTTACCAAAAATTGTAATACTTGTAACTCCCGCTTCAATATCTTTTGGAGACCCAACAACCCTTAGACGTACTGCATTTGCCTTTACCGCATCAAACGTGCGATAATCGACAACAAGATCATCACCGTTATCCGATGCATCTACAAGCATCCTCCACTCCGGATTATCCGAGGATTTGTATTCAATAACATACTGAAAAGCTCCTCCGCAGATGCCATTTTCGGTATCCATTCCTATATCTCTCCAAAGAATTCTTGACGATGATATGAGATAATCCACCGAGCCACCAAAAGCTATAGTAAGCATTTTTTCGCTATCATCACTCTTGGGCTGCCACCAAGTGAACACGCTGTCATCAGTCGCATAAAACGGCTCTCTGCCTTTGGCAAAGCTACTGGCAGTGGGTCTTTGTAAAAACGTCAAAGGAAGCAAGCCCGCACTATTTCCCTGTTCGGGATTGTTAAGCACACCCGGCGCATACTGCGGTGTTTCGGTAACCGCAGGACAATAAAGCTCACCGTTTTCATCTATACCGATAGGGTCCATACCTATCCTACGCTCGTACTTGTGGTTGAAATTATATAAGCTGGTATAGAAAATCCAATAGGTATTATTGGGACCTTCAGTAATGCATCCGTGTCCCGCACCTCGAAGCAGTCCAAAACGCTTTTCTGTAATAGGATCGTGTTTTTTTTGCGGAACAAAACCCGAAAGCGGACCCTCATCCGAGTACATAACTCCATTTGCATAGGTAGAATACTGCGTAGCACTACCCGAATAAAGCAGATAATATCTGCTTTTTATTTTTATCATCCACTGACCTTCAATATAACCAACTCGCTCGTTCTGGTTATATTCTCCGTAGCGCTGCCATTCTTTCGTAGGGTCAAATCGGTTTATCCACACAGGCTCGGTTATGCACTGCCACGGCTTTTCGGGATCTAGTTCTACACCCAAAGTACCCGTAAAAAACTCCACGTTCTCGCCATTTTGTGGCTTTTCAACGCCAAACCAGTAAAAATACAGCCTATCTCCGTCTGCAAGATAGCATCCATCGGCAACCTTCATTTCATTTCCGTGAAAATCGGTCATATGTCCGCAAAGAGTGAACGGACCTGTAGGGCTGTCAGAGCAGTATACCTCACTCATACTGTGTCCGCTAAGATACCATTTATCTCTGAAACAAACTACAGCTGGACTGTAACGAAGATGCTCGATACCAATATCCACATGCTTCCAGTTAACAAAATCTTCAGATACATATGCCATCTTGTAGCTCGGATACATTATCCACTTTCCGTCATGATATATAACACTCGGGTCGGCTATTGAACGGTAATCGGGCACCGAATCAATCACTTGCCCCTCGGCTGATGTATCAAGCCACCTGCCCGAGGGCATATCCGAAACGGATAAAGGATTGCAGTATGTAGGTCTCATATCCATAAAATGTCCTCCTATTATGCGTTATCTTCCTCAACTGCAGTATCCTCCAACGCAGACTGCTCGACATACACTTCTTCCTCGCTCGGAAGCTTTTTCAGTTTAAAATATGCGCTTATTCCCATCGAAAGCGATACTATGACCCACACGTGGAATACGATATCAATTATCGAATCCATAGCAAATCCGTAAAACGCTAACATTCCCAAGGTATCGAGTCCAAAGAACACTAGGGCGAATATCAGCCAACCTACTCTCTTTTTAGAGAAAAACCAGCTTATAAGATAAAGTATAACGAAGATAACGGCTATTGCTACCATTGTGTAGAGAAAAGAATCTTCTAATATAGGAAGTCCTGCATTTTCGTCTACATACCATTCCTCAGAAAGCTTGCCACAAAACATCATTCCGAATGTTGTCAATATGTATGGAATAAAAGCTGAAAAGAGAAAATATGTATCGCTTCCCGCTATCATTAGCACCATATTTATCACAGAAAAGCATACTACAATAAGTAGGTTTCCACGAGCAGTAGCATATCTTGATTCTAACTGCTGTCTTGATGATAAACTGATATTATTTTTATTAAACAAGTTTGCCATATTCATTCTCCTCTTAATGTGGTCTTTAGTTTAAATATATCACAATTTTCTTAAAAGAGCAATCTAAATATGAAAAACGAGCCATTTTTTGACTCGTTTTTCATAATCACTTATCCTGTAGGTCTGCTTTTTTCTGTGCTCCGTCATGATAGACCTTCTGTGACGGCGCTTCAGTGTTCGGAATTATGGGATTTGCGTGAACTTTACCGCTCTTGGCTTTACCTTGAATCTCAGGAACAGGCACCACATCGTTTTTAGACTTTGTATGTGTTCGGTCAATGCGCTTCATACCCTGCTTTGCCATTAAAATCACCTCGGACATATTATACCCAAATAGAAAATTAATTATTTACGGTAATAGGTATAATAGACCGTCAGGTCCATATGCTCGCCGTTAATGGAATTAACTCCAGAAACAGTCATTCCATTGCCACTCATAAGGATAAAATATATAGCATCCTCAGCCATACAACGAAATACATCCTCGGCACCGCACATAACGCGAATCTCACCGTTAATTACCGCTACTCTGCCCGATTTTCCAAGAATAATTTCCTTTGCATTACCATCCTCATCGCGCACACGCTGTGTCACGTACTTGACCTCACGGCCATCCATTTTAGCAAGTACTTCCTCATTTTTTGGTTTTTTCTTAAAGAAATTAAACATACAAACCTCACAAGCTTTTTTCTGTATAATATCACAAATTGAAACAATACGCAATACACAGCTGCTTGCTTTGGGCATATATTATTGTAGGTTTACAATAGATGTGTTACAGTAACGAATAAAAAAGAGTGACGAATGGAAAATCCTGTGTTACAGTTAAGTTGCTCAAATCAAAACGTACAGGAGGATAAACCATTCGTCATGAAAACTGTAACACAAACAATGCTGTATCGTCAAGCCTTAATTAAATATTCTTTAAGA
>JAZQER010000065.1:0-21672 GCA_045539095.1 Acutalibacteraceae bacterium
GTCAACATTTCAATGTTCGGCAGAGAAACACCTGCTGAGCTTGAACTTGATCAGATCGCGCTCGCTGACTCATCTTAAATTCAGTAATACGCAGAAAATTCTGCTTTATTACCTGCGGCGTTTTGCCGCCGACACTCTAAAAGAGTGTCACGGTGGGAGGAGCGGGTATATGACCGTTCCGCCAAGTGTAAAAAACACTGTTACCACGAATATTGGAGGTGCAAAAAATGGCTCAGAAAATTATTGGTTACATCAAACTGCAGATTCCGGCCGGCAAAGCCACTCCGGCTCCCCCGGTTGGTCCGGCACTGGGACAGCACGGCGTCAACATTATGGCGTTCACTAAGGAATTCAATGAACGCACTAAGAATGACGTAGGTCTTATTATACCGGTAGTTATTACCGTGTATGCAGACCATTCGTTCAGCTTCATCACCAAGACCCCTCCTGCAGCAGTCCTTATTAAGAAGGCTTGCGGCATCGAGAGCGGCTCTGGCGTACCGAACAAGAACAAAGTTGCAAAGATCACCAGTGAGCAGATTCGTAAGATCGCCGAGCAGAAGATGCCCGACCTTAATGCAGCAAGCGTAGAGTCCGCTATGTCTATGATAGCAGGTACCGCTCGCAGCATGGGCATTGAAGTCGTCGACTAATTGGCTCTCTCGTGGGAGGAAAATTCCGATTTAACCACTTATTGGGAGGATATGTATTAATGAAACACGGAAAAAAGTACAACGAAAGCGCGAAGCTTATTGAAACAGGTAAGCTTTACGATCTCGGCGATGCTTGTGAGCTTGCTGTAAAGAGCGCGACCGCAAAGTTCGACGAGACAGTAGAAATTCACGTTCGTCTGGGTGTTGACTCACGTCACGCTGACCAGCAGGTCAGAGGCGCTGTAGTTCTGCCCAACGGAACAGGTAAAAAGGTAAGAACCCTCGTTCTTGCAAAGGGTGACAAGGCAAAGGCTGCTGAAGAGGCAGGCTCTGAGTATGTCGGTGCAGAGGAGCTCGTTGCAAAGATCGCTAACGAAGGTTGGATCGACTACGACGTAGTTATCGCTACACCCGATATGATGGGTCAGGTAGGTCGTCTCGGTAAGATCCTCGGACCCCGCGGACTTATGCCTACTCCTAAGGCTGGTACCGTTACTCCTGATGTTGCTAAGGCTGTTGCCGAAGCAAAGGCAGGTAAGATTGAGTACCGTCTTGATAAGACAAATATTATCCATTGCCCCGTAGGAAAGGCTTCCTTCGGCAAGGATAAGCTTGTCGAGAATATCGACACCCTTATGACCGCTATTGCAAAGGCTAAGCCTGCCGCTGCAAAGGGTCAGTATATCAAGTCCTGCGTTATTGCTACAACCATGGGACCTGGTATAAAGGTTGCTACATCCAAGTACGGAAATTAAGAGAAATATTAATTCATATTGCGCTGATGTCGCTAGCATGCATCTTTATGCTATGTTTCGCTTCGCGTCTTGTTTGAATATAAAATTTCTGCTTATTTTATACTAATTTGGGAAAATTTTGGTTTATACTGTGTCGCTGACATACAGCATGCATCTGTATGCTATGCTCGGTGTCGCTCCTTGTCTAAACATAAGATTTTAACCAAAAGTATTTCAATTTATTTTTTACTTGACATCACAGTTTATCTGTGTTATTATGTCAAAGCCGAAGACAGTAGGTCGCGTTTCGCGATAAGTTATAAAACGCCTACCGAGGTTGCAAAACAAACTTTATTGGTATGTTTATGCCTGTCCTCTATTGTCTTCGGGGGACAGGTTTATTTTTTCTATATTTTCGGAGGTGAAAATTATGCCGACCGCAAAGGTTCTTGAAGCAAAGCAGGCTATCGTTGCCGAGCTTTCTGACAAGTTATCCAATTCTGTTGCCGGAGTTATTGTAGATTATTCCGGTACATCCGTTGCCGACGATACCGTTCTCCGTAAGGAGCTTCGTGAGGCAGGAGTTGACTATTCTGTAGTTAAGAATACCCTTTTAAAGCGTGCTATCGCAGGCACTGAGCTCGAGTCTATGGGTGAAGTTCTCGAAGGCACTACCGCAATCGCAATTTCTAAGGACGACCACGTTGCAGCAGCAAGAATCCTCAAGAAGTTCGCAGACGCACACGACAATTTCAAGATCAAGGCTGGTTACCTCGACGGTAAAGCTATTGATGTTGCTGTGGTTGAGTCTCTTGCAAAGCTTCCCTCGAGAGAAGTTCTTCTCGCAACCGTACTTGGTGCTTTCCAGGCACCTATGGCAGCTTTTGCACGTGCCGTACAGGCCATCGTTGATAAAGACGGTGAAGCTGCAGCTGAATAATCAGCAAGCAATTAAATAAAAAAATCTAAACTAATTTTTATTATTGGAGGAAATTACAATGGCATCTGAGAAAGTAACAGCTATCATTGAAGAACTTAAGGTTCTTACCGTTCTTGAGCTTTCTGAGCTCGTAAAGGCAGTAGAAGAGGAGTTTGGCGTATCTGCAGCAGCAGCTGTAGCAGTAGCAGCTCCCGTAGCAGGCGGCGCAGCAGCTGCAGAGGAGAAGACTGAGTTTGACGTAGTTCTCGCAAGCGCAGGCGCTGAGAAGATTAAGGTTATTAAGGCAGTTCGTGAGATCACAGGTCTCGGACTTGCTGAGGCTAAGGCTCTCGTTGACGGCGCTCCCAAGACTCTTAAGGAAGCTGCTTCTAAGGATGAAGCTGAAAGCATCAAGGCTAAGCTCGAAGAGGTTGGCGCTACTGTTGAGCTTAAGTAATTAAAAGCTTAAAAGTATTGCAGAGGAATCGTACGATTCCTCTGTTTTTTTATTGCAATAAAAAGTAATATGTATTATAATAAATACGATTAATCCTACAAGAAAAGGGGATATTGTTATGAATAATTTAAAAGTAGGTTACGCTAAGGTTAATATTGATCCGCCGCTTGGGATCGGTATAGAAGGATATTATGTGCCAAGATTTGCCAAGGGATATTTAGATGAGCTAACAGTGGGCGCAATAGCACTGGCTTCAGGTGACGAAAAAATACTGATTATGAGTGTAGATACCTGTATGGTGTTTACCGATGATTGTGTAGAATACAGTAAGGCTATTGAAAAAGCTACCGGCGTTCCTAAAAGCAATATTTTCATAACCGCTACTCATTCGCATACTGCAGGCCTCATAGCACCGAGCGACTTCTTTGAAGCCGATGCCGATGCTGCCCGTCGTTACGGAAGCTTTGTAGCCGAGCGTATCGTCGATGTCGCAGTTCTCGCGCTTGCAGATTTAAAACCTGCTAAAATGGGTTATGCTACGGGATGGGCGCCTGAAAGAGTGGCTTATATCCGCCGCTATAGAATGAAGGATGGCTCGACCTTTACTTGTCCGCCCATAAACGACCCTGATATCGTAGGCCCTATCGGCGAGCTCGACCAGAGAGTTCACGTGCTTCGCTTTACCCGAGAGGATGCCGAGGACGTTGTTGTTGTAAACTACGGTGTTCATGCAGACACCGTAAACGGCGAGATGATTTCTGCAGACTGGCCTTATTGGATGTACAAGACTTTAGACAAGGCTCTCGACGGTGTAAAGTGCATATTCATTCCTGGCGCACAGGGTGATGTAGGAAGCACTAATGTACACCCTTCGGGTGGAGATATGAATGATACAGAAATCAGCTTTGATAATGAGATGAAGAGCCCCGGTATGGCTCGTTTTGTCGGACGCGCTCTGGCAGGCACTGTTCTTCAGGTCTACGATAAGGTAAACTATGTTGATATTGATTCTATAGAAGCTCTGCATAAGGTGGTTACCGTTCCTGCAAATGTTCCCGACCCTTCGGAGCTTCCCCTTGCCCATAAGTATAAGGAGCTTCATGATGCGGGACGTGACGACGAAATTCCCTTTAAGGCTATGCAGCTTACTACGGTTGTAGCAGAAGCTCTTCGTATGTGCAAATATGAAAACGGTCCTTATGAGTTTAATCTGGACCTTATGGGCGTACGTCTTGGTCCTGTCGCGCTCATTGGAATCCCCGGAGAACCCTTTACGGAGGTCGGTGTTAAAATTAAGGATACAGATGGCTTCGATATGATAATGCCTTGCGGTCTCACTAACGGATATGAGGGATATTTCCCCGTAAAGAGCGCCTTTGACGAGGGCGGTTATGAGGCTAGGACCTCGCGCTATAAGTCGGGTGTCGCCGAGAGAATAGTCGAAGGTGGAAAAAAGCTTCTTGGCGAGCTTCGTAAATAAAATTTCATAAAACCGTTATACTAAAATATACGGTTTTCGGAGGATGCTAATGTTAAGATTAGAAAATATCTCTTACGGTGTAGGGGATATAAAGATACTTAAAAATATAAATTTAGAGATAGACGAAAGATTTGTCGCCATAACGGGACCTAACGGAAGCGGAAAATCTACTCTCGCAAAAATCATAGCGGGAATCATTGAGCCCACAAGCGGAAAGATATATCTCGACGGCGTTGATATAACCGATATGTCAATAACCGACCGCGCAAATGCGGGTATCAGTTTCGCTTTTCAGCAGCCTGTCCGTTTTAAGGGAATAACGGTTATGGACCTTATATCTTTGGCTTCGGGAAAGAAGCTTACGGTCGGAGAGGCTTGCGAATACCTGTCGCAGGTTGGACTTTGCGCTAAAGATTATATAAATCGCGAACTTAACGCATCCCTTTCGGGCGGCGAACTAAAGCGTATCGAGATTGCGATGATAAACGCAAGAGGCACAAGGCTTTCCATTTTTGACGAGCCGGAAGCAGGTATTGACCTTTGGAGCTTTAACAGCCTTATCAAGGTATTTGAAAAGATGCACGAGCGCAGCCACGGCAGTATTATGATAATCTCCCATCAGGAGAGAATACTGAATATTGCCGATAAGATAATCCTTCTCAAAAACGGAGAGATAGACAAGATAGGCACCAAGGACGAGATTCTGCCTAACATTCTTGTAAACGCGGGTTGCCGTCTTACAAAGGAGGATGAATAATGGATGTTATACAAAAGAATCTTTTAGAACAGATAGCGGGTCTTCACGAGGTACCGCAGGGCGCCTATTCTCTTCGTATAAACGGCGCGCTTCACGGAAAAAACTCTTCCGAGAATATCGAGATAGTCGGTAAAGAGGACAAGCCGGGCATTGATATTTATATCAAGCCGGGAACTAAAAAAGAAAGCGTTCATATTCCTGTACTACTGTCCCAGACGGGGCTTAAAGAGGTTGTTTATAATGATTTCCACGTAGGAGAGGATTGCGATATTACGATAGTCGCAGGCTGCGGAATTCATAACAGCGGTGAACAAGAAAGCGAGCACAGCGGAATTCACGCTTTTTATCTTGGCAAAAATGCAAGGCTCAAATATGTTGAAAAGCATTACGGTGAGGGGGACGGAAACGGCAAAAACATTATGAACCCAACCACCATAGTCGAGCTCGGTGAAAATGCTTATATGGAGATGGAAACTGCCCAGATAAAGGGCGTGGACAGTACCATACGCGAGACTACGGCAAAGCTCGCAAAGGGAGCTACTCTCATCGTAGGTGAAAAGATAATGACCCACGGAAACCAGTATGCCGAAACACGCTTTACAGTCGACCTTGACGGTGAAGATTCAGGAGCACATGTTGTTTCGCGCTCGGTTGCAAAGGATAATTCCCGTCAGCTTTTCGTATCTCATGTCAACGGAAATAACGTCTGCTCAGGTCATACCGAATGTGACGCTATCATTATGGATAACGCATCGGTCAGCGCTGTACCCGAAATTATGGCAAATCACGCTGATGCGTCTCTCATCCACGAGGCCGCTATCGGAAAGATTGCAGGTGAACAGCTTGTTAAGCTTATGACGCTGGGACTTTCAGAAAAAGAGGCTGAGGAACAGATAGTGAATGGATTTCTCAAGTAAAATTATCGGGACTGCATCGCAGTCCCGATTTTTCATTCGTTTATAAAATCATTCAGCTCTTTTATGCAGCGCTCAGTCTCAACTAAAAATGAGGTTCCGTGGCCTGCGCCATCTACCCAAACAGCACGCTTTTTGGTCGGGCAGGCGTCAAAACTCTGCTCGCTCATATAAAAAGGAACAAAATCGTCTGCTCTTCCGTGTATGAAAAGCACCGGCACCTTACAGTCCTTTAAAGCATCAATAGTAGAATACTTAAAATCATAGTGCGCAAAAAGTCTTGCCAAAAACCTCGTTGTGTGGTATAGCGGAAAGGTGGGCATATGCATATCCTCACGCATTACTTTTTTAATGATTTCTTCGGGTGAGGTGAAACCGCAGTCCGCAATTATACCCTTGACATTTTTGGGAAGTGACAGACCTGATGCCATAAGCACGGTTGAGGCGCCCATTGAAACACCGCTTAAATATATTGTTTCTGCCTCGCCAAGCTCTGATATCACCTTATTTACCCAATAAAGAGCGTCATATCGCTCAAGCACGCCATAGGCTATATACTTTCCTTCACTTTTTCCGTGGGCACGTTGGTCGGGAATGAGTATGTTAAAGCCGTGCTCAAAGTACATTCTAAAAGCGCAGGAAAAATCGTGCTCACCGGAAGAGCGAAAGCCGTGAAACAAAATAATAGTTTTTTGAGAGTCACTGTTTTTAAAAAATCTTCCGTAAAGAGAAAGCGAGTCAAAACTTTTAATTTGCCACTCTCGGCAGGGGGTGGCTTTAATATATTCTCTGCCCTCTGCTATTTCTTTTCCGAAAAGTCGGTCGGCATCGAGAGCACGAACCTTAGAGCGTTTGGACTTTTTTCTTATATTATGCGTAGTAAGTTTTAAAGCTATATGAGCAGCTATGAAAAGAATTATTGTTAAAACAAGCAATATTATAAAAATTATTTTCATAATCCACCTCATTATTTTGAATATACCTATATTTTACCTTTTTTCTGAGTTATAATCAATCATTAATCTTTATTTTTGATCATATAACTTAATTAAGACAAAAAGAAAGGTTGATAATAATGAAGGTCTGCTATCCGGAAGGTTGGCTCTCGGAAAAAACAGAAAACAGGAGAGGCGGATACACAAGAAATGAACTTGTTGACGCTATGGAAAGGGCTGAGATACTCGAAGCCTCGGCATATATGTGTGACAATGACCACAATCTTCTCGTAAATCTTGGTTCGATGAGGGGCATAATTCCGCGCACAGAGGGCGCTATAGGTATAAAAGAGGGCACAACACGAGATATTGCACTAATCTCCAGAGTAGGCAAAGCGGTCTGCTTTATTGTAAACGATATAAGAACAGGAGAAAACGGCAAAGAGTACGCCGTTCTTTCGAGACGCGAAGCACAAAAGATATGTCGTGACGGTATTCTCGAAAATCGTAGAATCGGCGACATAATAGATGCACGCATCACCCATCTTGAAAGCTTTGGCGCGTTTTGTGATATAGGCTGCGGTAACATAGCCTTGCTTCCTATAGATTCTATATCGGTATCGCGCATCGCGCATCCGCGCGATCGATTTTCTGTGGGTGACGATATAAGGGTAATAATCAAACAAATTGAAAACGGACGCATAACCCTGTCTCATAAAGAACTTTTAGGTAGTTGGGAGGAGAATGCCGAGTGTTTTTGTCAGGGACAAACGGTATACGGCGTAGTCAGAAGTGTTGAGAGCTACGGTGTTTTTGTAGAGCTTGCGCCAAATTTGGCAGGTCTTGCGGAAGCGCGAAGCGATGTTTATGTAGGACAGAGCACATCGGTGTACATAAAAAGTATTATTCCTGAAAAAATGAAGATAAAGCTTATAATTATCGATAGCTTCGACTCGGAATATCCCAGAGAAACCAAATATTTTTATGAAGGGGATCACATCGATCGGTTTGTATATTCTCCCGAAAACGCGGGTAAAAAAATAGAGACAGTTTTTGATTAAATCGTATTGAAAAAAGAGGAGTAAGAGGATATAATATTAGTAATATAAAATATCCTTGGAGGAAATAAAATGGCAGAAGAGAGAAAATGTAACGATACCTCTTGCAGTGGAGATTGCTCAAGCTGTGGGAAGGCGCACTCTGAGCCCGAAAAGGCAGAGAGCAACGTTAACAGTAATGTTAAAAAGGTTATCGGTGTCGTATCGGGAAAGGGCGGCGTCGGAAAGTCCCTTGTTACCGCGATGCTGGCAACACTGATGAAGAGAAAGGGCTATAAGGTCGGTATTCTCGATGCCGATATCACAGGACCGTCTATTCCCAAGATGTTCGGTATACATGACCGAGCTGAGGCAACCGAATTCGGCATACTGCCGAAAGAGAGTCGAGACGGCATTAAAATAATGTCTATTAATTTGCTGCTTGAGTCAGAAGAAACTCCTGTTGTTTGGAGAGGGCCCGTTATTGCCGGCGCGGTTACTCAGTTCTGGACTGATGTTGTCTGGGGCGAGCTTGACTATATGTTTGTAGATATGCCTCCCGGAACAGGAGATGTTCCGCTGACGGTGTTTCAGTCACTTCCGATTGACGGCATAGTTATCGTGACATCGCCGCAGGACCTCGTTTCAATGATAGTCAAAAAGGCATATAATATGGCTTCAATGATGAACGTACCCGTGCTCGGTATAGTTGAAAATATGAGTTATGTCTGCTGTCCTGATTGTGGGGCCGAATTCCGCATTTTCGGAGAGGGTAAGACCGAATCGGTAGCAGAGGAGCTTGACTGCCTGCTGCTGGCACAGGTTCCTATAGATGTAAAGCTTGCCGAGCTTGCCGATAAAGGTGAGTTTGAAAAGTTCTATCAAAGCTATATGGATAATGCCGCCGATATTGTCGAAGAAAAGATAAAACTTTAAATTAACGGAACGTACCCTTAAGGGTACATTTAGAAAAGCGTCCTGTAAAAAATACAGGACGCTTTCTTGTACTATTATTTATGGGTTGCGGGATAGCAACTCAGTGCGAATATAAGAAAGTAAATTCCCGCAACCAAGGTCGTCATAATCGGCAGATCATTACGGTGGAGAACCGAGGAGTTTTCCGATAGAGTAACGATAGCACGAGGTATTGAGGTTACAAAACAGATTGACGCGGTCGCTAGCGCTGTTGCAAATACAACATTCTGTTTAGCTGAGGGAAGCTCGGTGCAGGCGAGCTTTGAGACTTGAAGTGAAGAGATCAGTATCAGACAAAGAGCTGCAAGCTCAAACATATTGTCGGGTATGTTTGAGAGGGTTGAAAAAGAGGTGAATATGATTATCAAACGTATAAACCAGAAAAGTATGGGGGTTGCTGTGAGTAGGAGAGGAGTCTCAAGGTTGAAAAAATCCATTATTGCCAAAGCTATAAGCGACGCTGCCGCTATGACTGCAAAAATAAATTCAGCGCTTCTTTGCCAGGAAATAAGCGAATAATCCATAGTTGAAGAAAATGTGTCGTAAAGGATTACTGCCGCAAGCAACACAGAAACAACCTTATAAGCGATATTTTGGGGTATGGCGCTTATAGCAGATGCCTTGGTAAGTAGCGAGAAAACAAATACAAGTATAATGGCAATAGCGATGAGCGCAAGCATTAATGTTGTAATAACAGAGTATTCAGTTTTAATAAATCCGCTTGCAGTATCAATGGTGAAAAAAAGCATAAGGGTACGTACGGATATAGCCGCCCCAGTCGCGATAAAAAAGTACAAGTAGCTTTGTTTGATATTCAAGTTAAATCCTCCGAGGAATTATTTATTTGACATTAACATATATATTTTATAATCAACAAGGATAAAAGTCAACACAAAACGAAGTTGCAAAGGAAGGTAGCTGTATGAAAAAGATATATTTGGTTTCAATATTCATTTTGGCTCTGTCAATGCTTTTTTTACCGATGGCGGCAGGCGGTATATCCGAAAAGGAAAATCAGGATATTCCCGCGATGGGAGACGCTTTTTTAACTCCGCTTCCCGACAACATAGAAACGATACGGGTGTACAGAAGCGAAACGGGGAAGGTTGAGGAAATGGCGGTTAGAGATTATTTATTTTCGGTAGTTGCGGCAGAAATGCCGGCGCTTTATGAGACCGAAGCGTTAAAAGCCCAGACAGTTGCCGCATACACCTACGCTATGTATAAAGCGGCAAGCTCGGATAATGATTACGATATAACCGACGATTCTTCTATAGATCAGGCTTTCGTAACAGTCGAAGCAGCAAGGGAAAAATGGGGAGAAAATGCCGATACATATGAAGAAAAGATACGCTCGGCGGTGGACAGCGTGCTATATGAAAAGATAACCTATGACTCAAAGCTAATACTTGCGGCATACCACGCTATTTCGTCAGGAAAGACAGAGAACGCTGCCGATATATGGGGCGGAAACTATTCGTATCTTACCTCGGTCGAAAGCACAGGCGATAAGCTGTCACCCAATTTTCTAAGCACACAAAACTTTACGGCTGACGAGTTGAAGGAAAAACTTGCGGAATATGTGAGCCTTGACGGAGGTGGTGACGGTTGGGTAGGTGAGATAAAACGGACCGAAAGCGGCAGTGTTATTACCGCAGTTATAGGTGGAAAGGCGATAGCGGGGGATAAGATAAGAAGCGCGTTGTCCCTTCGCTCGGCAAATTTTGATATAGCTTTTGCAGAGGGAAGCTTCACATTTACAGTCCGAGGCTACGGCCATGGTATAGGAATGAGTCAATACGGCGCACATTATATGGCTATGCAGGGCAAGACATATAAAGAGATCTTGGTTCATTATTATCCGGGTTGCTCAGTTCAATAAAAAATGCGGATATCTTTCGATATCCGCATTTTTCTTATATACTAAGTGAATCTGTTATCATCGAAATTCTGACATCATACATAGCTTCGACGATTTTTTCAAGCTCGATTTCGGTCTCTTCGCCCGATTCCATACATTTAAGCTTTGCCTTGCCCGCTTCAAGCTCTGAGTCTCCGAGCACCACAGTATAAAGGGCGCCGATTTTGTTTGCGTATCTCATCTGAGCCTTAAGTCCTCTGCCGACAATATCGGTTAAAGCCTCAAACCCCTCTTCGCGGAGCTTTTCACAAAGCGCCGCGGCTTTAAGTGCGGCACTATCTCCCATAGGTGCGATATAAAGGTCGCACTTGGCAGGCTCGGGCATTTCGGCTTCTTCGCTCTCAAGTACCATCAAAAGACGCTCAATACCCATAGCAAAACCGAGAGCGGGGGTGGACTGACTACCCATCTGCTCTAAGAGACCGTCATAGCGACCGCCGCCGCAAACAGTTGCCTGAGCGCCGATGTCGCCCGAAATGAATTCAAATACCGTTCTGGTATAATAATCAAGTCCGCGTACTATTCTCGGATTGACCTTATAATCAATACCTATAACATCGAGATGCTTTTTTACGCCCTCGAAGTGAAGAGAGCAAGCCTCACACAGATAGTCTATCATAACAGGCGCAGCAGCCGCGATTTCAGAGCAAATTGGTGACTTGCAGTCAAGAATTCGCATCGGGTTGCGGTCAAGTCGGTCTTTGCAGGTCTCGCAAAGAGAATCAATATTAGAGGAAAAGTATTCCTTTAATGCAGCATGGTATTTGGCTCTGCATTCGGGACATCCGATAGAGTTTATCTCAAGAGAAACCCGCTTTACTCCAACACTGCGAAGCAGGCTGTTTGCAAGAGAGATGACCTCTGCATCAGCGGGGGGGGAAGCGGCACCGATGCACTCAACACCGAACTGGTGAAACTCACGAAGTCTTCCTGCCTGAGGCTTTTCGTAGCGGTAGCATCCGCCCGTGTAACAAACCTTTACGGGTAGAGCTGCCGCGGTGAGCGAATGCTCAATGACCGAGCGGATAACACCTGCGGTAAATTCGGGGCGTAGCGTGATAGACCGGTCGCCCTTATCGCGGAAAGTATACATCTCTTTTTGCACAACATCGGTAGTATCTCCGACGCTCTTTGTAAAGACCTCGGTGTGCTCAAAAACGGGAACACGTATTTCCTTAAAGCCATAAAGAGAAGCGGTTTCGATAAGCTTCTGTTCTACGAATTGCCATTTATGAATGTCGGCGGGCAGCACATCGTTTGTGCCGCGCGGTGCTTTATTGATTTCAGCCATATTATTTACTCCAAATTTTATTAACTCCGGTCTGTACCGACCGGAGTGTTATTTTTTATTTATTTGTAGGGTTAACAATCTCACGCCAGTCAAGATCGCCGCGTTCAAGACCGTGGATAAGAACCTCAGCGGTTGCAATGTTTGTAGCAACTGGTATCTGATGTATATCACAAAGACGGAGAAGCTCATTCTCGTCAGGCTCATTAGGTTTAGGTGTCAGCGGGTCACGGAAGAGGAGAAGCATATCGATCTCATCACAGCCAATACGTGCGGCAATCTGCTGAGAACCGCCATGACTTCCGCTTAAAAACTTAATTATATCAAGTCCGGTGGCGTCGGACACTACCTTGCCGGTAGATCCGGTTGCAAGAAGAGTATGACGGCTTAAAATTCCGCAATAAGCTATGCAGAACTGTGCCATAAGCTCTTTTTTAGCATCGTGTGCAATAAGCGCAATATTCATTTATATGTTCTCCTTTCGCATTATAGGGGAAAGCCCCTTTTGCTTTAAATTTTTTTAAGTTTAGGAAGCGGAACCGGTTTTCCGCTGATACGGGAAAATATCCGTTTAAAGGCTTTTGACTCCCTACCTCTTCGAGAAAAATCTCCTGTACTGAAGGAATATATGAAACGCTCGCTTAAGGGAACTATGCCTAAAAGCTGAAGCCCGGTTTCGTTTAGTATATCATCAAGGTTATTGAAGCTTTTGTTTGCTATGTATCTATAGTTGTATTTGTTTATTACAATATATCCTTTTCGGTTCATAGCCCTCAGCGACCGCCCGATCAGAGCGGCGTCGCGAACTGAAATAGGATCGGGATTACAAATGCAGACAAAATCGGTACTGCGAGGCAATTCTCTGTAATATGAGATGTCCGAGCCTGCGGGGAAGTCGATTATAACAAGCGAATATTTTTCCGAGGCTTCTTTGACCAGCTTGCCGAAAAGCTCTGGTGTTACAGTTCCCGATTCTGCAGGCGCAGGGAGAAGATATAGTCCCGTTTGTTTAGGTATAGGTATAACCGAATTTTCAAGCTCGGTACCGCTTGCAACATCTGAAACATCCATAAGGACAGACTGTGACACACCAAGCAACAGGTCAAGACAGCGCATACCTGCGTCCATATCAATAAGAAGGACAGTGGCAGAGTCACTTGCGGCGGCAATGCCGAGATTTACAGAAAAAGTAGATTTTCCTGTGCCGCCTTTTCCGGAGGTGACGGCAATTATTTTATTCATTGACATATGTTCCTTCCGAAAAAATGTGAAAAGTTCCAAAATTTCCGCATAGTACAATTAATTTATCATAAATACGAAAATTTGTCAATCAGTTTATTACTCTAGCACGGTAAAGGGAGGAGTGGTATCCACAGTTGTTTCATTAGAGAAAAAGTATGCATCTAGCATAGCCTTAGCAACCGATGTTACGGCGGGTGTACTGTTGCCGTGCTCTAGTATGACCGATATGGCTATCTGTGGTTTATCATAGGGCGCAAAGGCAATAAATACCGAATGTTCTGCGCCATTATTTACCTGAGAGGTACCGGTTTTTCCGCCGACCTTTATTTGGTATTTGCCGAAAACCGTACTTCCCGTACCGTCCTCGGTAACGGAGAGCATACCGCTTTTGACAGCATTTATAACCTTACTGTCAATATCAAAGCTTTGAAGAGCCATAGGCTCAGTTTTATTATAAACCTCGCGCATATCATATGAAACTACACGGTCAATAAGGTTGGCTTTGTATCTGGTTCCCTCGTTCGCAAGGGTGGAAACATAACTCGTAAGCTGAAGCGGAGTGAAGGCGTTCATCTGACCGATAGCGGTCTGAAGAGTGGCACCTCCAAGGCCTTCTTTTTCCGCATTTATCATAAGTCCCGAGGAAGAGGGAAGATCAAGACCTGTAGCAACGCCGAGACCAAACTTGCTGAAATAATCAAGCATGGTTGTGACACCGAGCCTACGACCAAGCTCATAGAAGAAATAGTTGCAGGACTTGGAGATGGCTGTGTTAAGCCCTATAGAGCCGTGGTATCTCATACAACTGGGCTTATAATCGTCAAAGTATTTGTATTCACGCACACAACGGATATGTTCGTCATAGTTGAGCTTTCCGTTTTCGAGCGCGGCGATTGCAACGACCGGTTTTACCGTAGAGCCGGGCGGATAAATTCCCGAGAATGCACGGTCGGTAAGGGGAAGGCCTTTGTCTGCAAGCAATTCGTCGTACACTTCGGTATAGGTGTTAAGGTCATATGAGGGATAATTAGCACTGGTTATGATATCACCCGAGCTTATGTCCATCATAACAGCGGCGCCACCGGTTACTGTTCCGCCCTCGCTCTGAAGTTCCTTTATGACCGACCGGAGAGTATCCTGAGTTGCTTTCTGTATAGTCTTGTCCAGAGTCAAAACGATAGTCTTTCCCGCAACAGGAGCTTTTGTGATCTCCTCGGAGAGGATATTCCCCTTTGAGTCTATTTTATAGGTTATCTCGCCATCGGTGCCGTGAAGATATTCCTCTGCAAGCAGCTCTATGCCGCTTTTTCCGACCTTGTCGCTATATGAATAATCTTTACCCTTATATTTATCCCATTCTTCGGCGTATATGGGACCTACAGTTCCAATAATGTGGGGAGCAAGCGTACCGTCGACATATTCTCTGAAGGGAACGACATCGATTGAAACGCCCTCAATAAGCATACCCGATTCAAGAACTATCTGCATTATTTCGGAGGAAACATCCTCGGCAAAGGTATAGGGGTTCGATACTGAGAAATCGGCTACCGCGATAGAATAACGGATACCCATTATCATACGGCGTGTTGCATCGTCATAACCGACTAGCTCATAATCTTCTATCATCTTTGAAATGCAATTATCAACTGTAGCATAATGAGCAAGGCCAAGCTCGCTCTTCATTCGGCTTACAGCGGTCTCATCGTCGGTAAATGAGTAGGGGGCGGTATTGGTTATGGGAAGCACATCAAACCATTCGGTATTATTCTCTGATAAAAGCCTGCAGAGAGAAAGTATGGTTGAATTCAGCTTTTCGGCTTTAAGATATGCCTTGTTAAAAACAATATTGTAGCCCTCGCGGTTGACAGCGATTTTTCTGCCGTTTTGGTCAAGTATCTCGCCGCGTTGCGCCTTTATTGTAACAGTGCGGTAGGAAATTCCCAAAGCCTGATTAATATATGTTTCAGCGTTTGATATCTGAAGAGAAAAAACTCTTACGGTATAAAGCAGTAAAACTATGACAAGAAAAATGGAAAGCGCAGCAAGACGCGGACGCTGTCTTTTCTGAAACGGCATTTGGGACACCTCCTTTGTGAAAGTATTTAAGTTAAAGGTTTTTTAGTTTTTTCTCAAGAAAATAAAAGGGGATTATAAAAACAGCGGTATAGAATACGGTAGGTATAAAATAACTGCTGTAATACTCGGTTCCGACCGAAATTCCTTTAAAGGAATAGAAAAAAGTAAGTCTTGCAAAAAGATAAACAAAAGCGGCTCCGAGTGAAAGACAGGCTGCAGAGTGTATGTTCTTATTCATATAATAAGAGGCTAAAAGTCCGCAGATAAGTCCTATAAGCATTATGGCAAGCGTGTTGAAGCAGGAAGAACCGCTCATTACTCCGTCCATAAGAGCCCCGGCAATAAAGCCTGCCGTCGCGCCCGACCATTCTCCCCAGAAAATGGATAAAGCAACCACAAACGGAATAATGGTAATGGGCACAGCCTGTCCGATAGCAAGTGTAGCCAGTCCTGAATATCTGAGTATAAAAAGCAGAATAAGTATAATGGCATTTATCGTAAAAGCAATTAACTTTCGGGTGTTGTTTTTCATAATTATTCACCTGTGGGGAGAGCCTCGCCCTGGCCGTCAAAAGAGGTGAGTATCATTACATTTTTAAGAGAGTCAAAATCAACTGTCGGCTCGATGACCGCATAAAGGGATGAGGTCAGAGAATCACTTAAAATGTTGCTGACCGTGCCTATGATAAGGCGGTCAGGGAATATTCCGCTACCCGAGGTGACGATAATATCTCCGACTGCAACGGTACAGGTGCGTGAGAGATTGTAAAGTCTGGTGTTGCCTTCGAGCGCAAACTCTCTGCCGCCCGAAACCACGCCTGCGTCATTGGTGCGCGAAGAATAAGCACCGCAGATAAGCTCGGGGCTGAGTATAGTTGTGACCTTGCACGAAGCAAAGCTCACCTCTGTCACATACCCTACGAGACCTGCATCGGTTATAACGGGGTCGTAAAGTTCAACTCCATGATGACTGCCGCGATCCACCGTAAAACCGCCAAATTCGTCATCGGGGTCCATAGAGGTAACAAAGGCGGGACAGAATACAAAATCGGGATTATTTTCTTTTATTTCAAGAAAATCCTTGTAAAACTCGTTATCGTTTATGGCAGATTCATAATTGACAAGCTTGTCGCGAAGTTCATTAAGCTCAGCTTCAAGCTCTTCCTTTTCTTTGGCAAGCTCATCCGCCCGAAACATACGGTCACTCCAGTTGTCAATAGAGTTTTTTGCCGAAGATGCAAGCTTTTTAAAGGGGGCTATAAGCGTCTCGGCAATACCCGCCTGAGGCGCGATATAACCGCCGACAGCGCCAACAGTGATTGCAAGAGCGATAACCAGTGCAGTGACGGCAAGAAATATCTTAAATTGTCTGCTTCGAAAGAAAAATCGCAATTTAACTCACCTATCTGTAGTTTTTATTCCTGCGGAAAACATAATTGTCAAATCCGTGGCCCGTTTCAAGACGCTTTGCTGTGCCCGAAACTACGCAGTCAAGCGGATTGTCAGCAACGACTACTCTCATATTGGTCTCCTGTGCAATACGCTCTGCCAAACCTCTGAGAAGCGCGCAACCGCCTGTCAGTGTAATGCCGTTTTCAATAATATCGGCACTAAGCTCGGGCGGAGTTTTTTCGAGAGTGGTACGAATGCTTTCTATTATAACGTCAAGAGTATCGCTCATCGCTTCGCGCACTTCCTCTGAAGAAATTGTTATATTCTTCGGGAGTCCGTCAAGAAGATTTCTGCCCTTTATTTCTACCGATTTTTCACCCTCGTAAGGAAGAGCCGAGCCGATCTCAATCTTGAGTTGCTCGGCGGTACGCTCACCAATAAGCAGATTGTGTTTTTTTCTTATATAGTTGATGATTGCCTCATCGAGGTCATCGCCCGCAGTACGGATAGATTGGGCGGTAACGATGTCACCAAGTGAAATGACTGCGACCTCGCTCGTGCCGCCTCCGATATCGACTATCATATTACCTGTTGCATCCGAGACGTTAAGCCCTGCTCCTACAGCCGCCGCCATAGGCTCTTCAACAATATCAACATCAACTGCTCCCGCCTGCTTTACAGCATCGTGCACCGCGCGGGATTCAACCTCTGTAACACCCGCAGGTACGCAGATTACAACACGGACTCTTGAGAAAAGGGAGCCTTTAAGGGACTCTTTTATAAATCTTTTAAGCATAGCCGCGGTTACATCATAATCGGCGATAACGCCGTTTTTGAGCGGACGGACTGCAACTATTGAGCCGGGGGTACGGCCAATCATTTCCTTAGCCTCTGTTCCGACAGCGCGGACGGCATCGTTTCGCACATCATAGGCGACAACCGACGGCTCACGCATTATAATGCCCTTTCCTTTTAAATAAACGAGGGTATTTGCGGTGCCGAGGTCGATTCCGATATCTCTTGTAAACAACATATATGTTATCCTCTTTTCTCAGGTTATTATATTATCTATTGGCATGGTAGCGTATGCGTTAAGGCTTTCGTTTGCGGTGTTGCCCGACATAAATTCGTAGTAGGCTTGAACACCAACCATAGCGGCATTATCACCGCAGTATTTTAAAGTGGGTGCGTAAAGCTTTATATCGCGTTTTTGGCACTCCTCGCTAAGTCGACTGCGAAGCTCAGAGTTTGCCGAAACACCGCCTGCAAGAACTACCGTCTTGTGTCCTAAATTCTCAGCGGCGAGCAGAGTTCTGTCTATCAGCATGTCGCAGACCCGCCTTCTTACAGTCGCCGCAAGTACGGGAATGTCTATCTGAGTACCTTTTTGTGAAGCGTTGTGTATGGTGTTTATAACGGCGGTTTTAAGACCCGAAAAAGAAAAATCATAGGGAGAACCGTCGACCTTCGGTTTTGGTAAGGGGTACTTTTCAAAATCAGCAACTGTAGCCACCTTGTCGAGGTTTACTCCGCCGGGGTAACCAAGGCCCATTGCGCGAGCCGTCTTGTCGAAGCATTCGCCTGCGGCATCATCTCGTGTGCCACCGATTATCTTAAAATCAGTGTAATCCTTTACTTCGGTAATGATGCTGTTTCCGCCCGAAACGGTAAGACATAGAAACGGAGGCTTCAGTTCTTCATTATCTATATAATTCGCCGCGATATGCGAGCGAAGATGATGAACGGGAATAAGCGGAATTCCGAGCGACATCGAGAGCCCTTTTGCAAAATTGACACCTACAAGCAGCGCGCCGATAAGTCCGGGTGCATAGGTGACCGCTATAGCGTCAAGGTCGGTATAATTGAGCCCTGCGTCGGCAACTGCCTTGTCGCATACCGCCGATATGTTTTCACAATGTCGGCGCGAGGCTATCTCAGGCACGACACCACCGTATATTTTATGCTCTTCTATCTGGGTATTTATGACCGAGGACAGAACGCGTCTGCCTTCGCAAACTGCGACTGCAGTCTCATCGCAGGAAGATTCAATTGCCAGTATCAGCATTAAGGCGTCTGCCTCCTTTTGGTCATTATAATTGCATTTTCACGGGGGTTGCGGTAAAAACCCTTGCGGACTCCCGCATTTTCATAGCCACAAGATGTATAAAGAAAAATTGCGGCTGTATTTGATTCTCTTACTTCAAGAGAAATAAAGGAAAGGGGAATGTCATCTGCCTTTTGGTCAAGTGCTTCAATGAGAGCCTTGCCTATGCCGCGTCTTCTGTAGTCTCGGCTTACGGCAACATTAGTTATATAACCCTCATCGAGCACAGTCTGCAGTCCGACATAGCCGACTATATTTCCGTTTTCTTCAAAAACGAAAAACATTACGCCCTCTGCCGCAGACTCGTTTACAGCTTCGGCACTCCAAGGCTCTGAAAAGCACTCTTTTTCCAAAGCAGCGATGGAGACTTCGTCACCCCGTTTGTACGGTCTTATCATATGATACCGTCCTCTATAAGCTCGTCTATGCCCTCGATTATCTCGTCACGGCATTTTTTGTAAGCCTCAAGGTCCAAGCCGTACGGGTCACAGATACCGAGTACATATATCTTCATTTTATCTATTCCAGAGCCCTCAAGCACATCTGCGTGCGAGGAAGACATACAGATAAAAATGCAGGATTCATCGATATCCTTAAAGGTAAGCTGTTTTGAAATATGTCCCGAGATATCGATGCCGAGTTCTTTCATTGCGGCAACGCTGTTTTCGGAGACAGTCGAGCCGTCGGCGGCAAGGCCGCGGCTAAATGTTTCAATATCTTTTCGGTTTTTACTTTTGAGGTATCCCTCTGCCATAGGAGAACGGCAGGTGTTACCTGTGCAGACAAATATGATCTTTTTCATTGATTTTCAGCCTCAAAATTAATCTTTAGCGTCGTACCAGCTGTAGCCCGAATGAACATCGGCAGTAAGCTCTACCGACATATGGGCGGCATTTTCCATTTCTTCCTTTAAAAGTGCGCTGACCGTTTCTTTGATATCCTCGGCACACTCGATTATAAGCTCATCGTGTACCTGGAGAATGAGTTTCGCATCAAGCTTTTCCTTTTCCAAACGGTTAAACACATTTATCATTGCGATTTTTATAATATCGGCGGCGGTGCCCTGAATCGGCGCGTTTCTGGCTACGCGCTCACCGAAAGCGCGGAGCATACCGTTGGACGCTGTTATCTCAGGCAGATAGCGTCTTCTGCCGAAAACGGTCGTAACATAGCCGTTTTCCTTTGCGTCCTCGATGGTCTTTTGCATAAAGCGATCAACTCCGCGGAAGGTAGCAAGATAGCTTTCGATATACTGTTTTGCTTCCTTGTTTGAAACCCCGATATCCTTTGCGAGCGAGAAAGCGCCGATACCATAAACGATACCGAAGTTTACAGCCTTTGCACGGCTTCGAAGAACGGGAGTTATCATATCCTCGGGCAGGCCGAAAACTTGCGCCGCAGTTCTTGTGTGGATGTCCGCGCCTGAATTAAAGGCATCACACATAACCTTGTCATTTGCCATATGGGCAAGTACGCGAAGCTCGATCTGACTGTAGTCAGCGTCAACGAGTGTGTAACCTTCTTTTGCTATAAAGAATTTTCTGAAAACACGTCCCTCGGCGGTGCGAACGGGAATATTCTGCAAATTCGGCTCAAGTGAGCTGATTCTGCCCGTTCTCGTTTCGGTCTGATTAAAGGTCGAGTGAATTCTGCCGTCCTCTGCAATAGCATCTATAAGAGAATCGCAATAGGTGGATTTAAGTTTTGCCAGAGTTCTGTACTGTAAAAGCAGACCGACAGCAGGATGCTCATCTCGAAGCTCCTCTAAAACCTCGGCATTGGTTGAATAACCGCTTTTGGTCTTTTTCTTTGCGGGAAGCCCTAACTTTTCAAACAAAGCGACTCCGAGCTGCTTTGGAGAATTAAGGTTAAATTCGTATCCAACAAGCTCGAATATCCTTTTCTGCAGTTCTGCTACACGAACGCTAAGCTCTTCGCCGTGTACTTTTAGAGCGTCAGCATCAATAAGCACACCTGAAAGCTCCATATCGCCGAGGACAAAGGCGAGGGGAAGCTCAATATCGCGTAGAAGCTCTGCCTGTCCCGAGCTTAAAAGCTCCTTTTCGAGAGCGTTGCAGACGGCAGTGTGAAGCAGAGCCGTTTTAAGATTTTCATCATCAAGCTCACATTCGGCAGATGCACCGTATTCTGCGGCAAGACGGTCAAGCTCATACGAATTTGATGACGGGTTGCAAAGATAGCCCGCGAGCATACTGTCGAAAACGATATTTTTTATAGAAAAGCCCTGTTTTTTGCAGAGCTTATATAAACCTTTAGCATCATAAACACGCTTCGCAATAGCCTCGTCAGAAAGAAGAGAGAGAGCTTGTTCTTTGGACAAAAGAGCACAGTATACTCCGTCAAAGGCGGCAAAGCCGTCATTAACATAGATAATATCCACCGACTTTAAATCGTTCATTAAAAACTCGGTAGAGGAAACAGGCGAAGCGGATATTTTTTCCGACGCAGCGATCTTTTTCGCGGCAGAGGGGTCGATGCCCATTCTGTCCATTAACTTAAAAAGCTCAAGGTCGGTCATAAGTGAGGCAACGCCCGCAACATCACATTCGTCCGTTTTATAGTTTTCAGGGTTTGTATCAATAGGCGAGGTGCGGCAAATAGTACCGAGCCAACGGCTGAAATAAGCATTTTCACGGCCTGCTTCAAGCTTTGCTTTAACGCCAGCTTTGATATCAAGCTCGTCTAAATGCTCGTAAATATAATCAATATTGCCGTAGCGGGTTATAAGGTCGGTCGCGGTCTTTTCGCCCACACCTGCAACACCCGG
>JAZQER010000066.1:0-39990 GCA_045539095.1 Acutalibacteraceae bacterium
CGACCAGGCTGATGAGGGCAACGGCTTTGTACGTGCCGCTATCGCCGAAGCCTACGGTGCAGAGGTTGCCGAGACCGTTACAATTCAGTACGGCGGCTCTATGAATGCTAAGAATGCAGATGAGCTCGGTGCAAAGGTAAACGTTGACGGCGGACTCATCGGTGGCGCTTCCCTTAAAGCAGAGGACTTCAGCATCATTGTGAAGGCTGCAAGCAAATAATAAAATACAGGTGAAACAAATGAAAAAACCTTTAGTTTTAACTATTATGGATGGCTTTGGATTTAACTCCCAAAAAGAGGTTAACGCTATTGAAGCCGCAAAAACCCCTAATCTTGATAAGATTTTTACAGAGTGTCCCACCACCGCTATCGGTGCTTCGGGAATGGATGTAGGACTTCCCGACGGACAGATGGGAAACAGCGAGGTAGGTCATACCAATATTGGCGCAGGTCGAGTTGTTTATCAGGAGCTGACCCGTATCACCAAGTCTGCCAAAGACGGCGATATGATGAAAAATGAAGCTCTTCTCGCCGCAATCGAAAACTGCAAGAAGAAAGGAAGTGCCCTTCACCTTATGGGTCTTCTTTCGGATGGCGGAGTTCATTCTCATATCGAGCATATGTATGCGTTAGTCAGAATGGCAAAGGATATGGGCATTCGTGATATCTATGTTCATGGACTTCTTGACGGACGCGACGTTCCGCCTTCCTCTGCGGCTGACTTTATTGATGCTGCTAACGCTGAATTTGAGAAGATTGGCGCAGGTAAGATCGCAACGGTTATGGGTCGTTTCTACGGAATGGACCGTGACAACCGTTGGGACAGAGTAGGCAAGGCTTACGCCGCTCTCGTTTACGGCGAGGGAATCATGACTGACGACGCCGCTGCTGCCGTTCGCAAGTCTTACGAAACCATTGATGAAGACGGTAAATATCTCACCGATGAGTTTGTTCTTCCTACCGTTGTGGAGGGAACAAAGAGAATCACATCGGGCGACAGTGTTATTTTCTTCAACTTCCGCCCCGACCGCGCAAGAGAGATCACCCGTACCTTTGTTGACCCCGATTTTGCAGGATTTGAAAGACGCGGGGGAATGCTCAATCTGTTTTATGTTTGTATGACACAGTATGATGCATCTATGCCGAATGTAGAGGTTGCTTATAAGCCTCAGTCCTTAAAGAACACCCTCGGCGAATATCTTGCCGAAAAGGGAATGACACAGCTTCGTATCGCTGAAACTGAAAAGTACGCTCATGTAACCTTCTTCTTTAACGGCGGTGTTGAGGTTGAATATAAGGGCGAGGACAGAATCCTTATTGCTTCTCCTAAGGTTGCAACTTATGATATGCAGCCCGAAATGAGCGCAGAGCCTGTTTGCGACAAGGTTTGCGAGGCTATTGAAAGCGGAAAATACGATGTTGTTATACTTAATTTTGCGAACTGTGATATGGTAGGACATACAGGTATATTTGAAGCGGCAGTAAAAGCGGTTGAAACCGTTGATACCTGCGTCGGCAGAGTAAAGGACGCTGTTCTTAAAATGGAAGGCGTAATGCTTCTTACCGCTGACCACGGAAATGCTGATTGTATGATAGCTGAGGACGGCTCTCCATTCACTGCTCATACTACAAATCCCGTACCCTTTGCGGTAATAGGAAAGGATTGCAAGCTTCGCGAGGGCGGACGCCTTTGTGACATCTCTCCCACCATTATCAAACTTTTAGGACTTCCTCAGCCCGAAGAAATGACAGGCGAAAGCATTATAGTAGATTAATTTTCAAAAGGACTCGAAAGAGTCCTTTTTTCTTTTAAAAAGACTTTATTTTTTAATAAATTTATGATATAATCTATAATGATTAATTGTGTGGAGGTGTCTATATGGGCTTTAAGAGAATTGCTGCAATAATCTCGTCTGTAATTATTGCGTTAACATTTTCATCCTGTAATTCACTCGATATGAATATAGACGGCCTTTTGTCACCTCCTAAACAGGATGGAGACATTTATCCGATACAACAGGCTCTTGAAGCCGCAGTGGGCAAAACAATCACCTTGAAGTATCCGATAGCGGGAGATAACCGATCGGCCTTTTCATTCAAGGATATCGACGCCGACGGTATAGATGAGGCGTTGGCTCTATATAGTCTTAATACCGACGGCACAGTATCGATGCATCTTAATATTATCGATTATGAAGCGGGAGAATGGGTCAGCCGTTCTGATGTTAAGATAGTTGGCAGCGGAATAGAAAAGATTACCTTCTGCGACCTTAGCGGAGATAACATTCCGGAAATAATCGTTGGTTGGATGATATACGGAACGGTAGATAAGCAGGTAGGTGTTTATACCTATGACGGAAAGGCTTTGAATCAGCGTGTCCTCGAGAAGTATACCGATTTTTTCTGTGATAGTTTAAATACCGATGATAAGGATGAACTGATAGTAATAGATCTTAACACCACCGATAAAACCTCTGAGGTCAAAATACTGGCTCTCAGCGAGTCGGGCATAACAGAGATAGGCTCAGCTTTACTTGATGGTGGAGTAACGAGCTATTCTGCACCGATAGTATCGAAGCTTTCAGACGGTAGAAAGGCGCTCTATATTGACGCTATCAAAGGAACAGGAACACTGACAGAGATAGTATGGTTTGAAAAGAATATTCTTTGCAGTACATACGACACAGCTCTTGCTGAAACGCGATTGACATACCGTCCGTCAGCCGTGTACACAAAGGATCTGAATGCGGATGGAATTTATGATATACCGATAATGAGTTTGTTAGCTTCTACCGCGCTTATGCCTGAAACCGATAAGGTCTATGTCACATCTTGGTGTAATTTTAACGGAACAAACTTGAATGTGATTGAAAACACCTTTATGAATTATACTGACGGTTACTATATCACTATTTCCAATAAGTGGATGAATAGGATACATCTCGCAAGAAAGGTCGACTCAAGGCTGCGCATATTCTACAGTTACGATCCGGCTACGGATATGCAAGGTAACGAGGTCTTTAGAATAGTAGCTACTACTCAGAGTGACATCGATAGCGGTAAGTTTGATAACGCAGGTTACGAAAAGCTTGGAAGCCAGAACGGTATGATATATATGGCAAAGGTTGCCGAAAATAATGAACTCGACATAACGATAGAAGTGCTGAAAGATAACTTCTATATTATTCAGTAAGGAGGACAGACAATGAAAAAGATCCTTATAGTTGAGGATGAAGAAGCAATACGTGAGTTTGAAGCAATAAATCTAAAGCGCGTGGGATATACAACTGTAGAGGCAGGCTCGGGAGAAGAGGCTCTTCGTATTTTCGACAGCCAACCCGATTTTGATATCGCTCTTCTTGATATCTCTATGCCCGGAATGGACGGATTTACCCTCTGCAAGGAGCTCAGAAAGCGTACCGAGACCCTCGGAATAATTATGCTGACTGCCCGAACACAGGAAATGGATAAGATAAGCGGACTTATGATGGGCGCAGATGATTATATTACAAAGCCCTTCAGCCCTACAGAGTTGCTTGCGCGTGTAGATTCTCTTTACAGAAGAGTCGGAATGAATAATAACATTACCGCGAAAACCTCTAACGAGATAAAGATTGGCGATTTTACACTGAATCTTCGCCGTCACACCCTTATGAAAAGGGGAGAGAATATCGAGCTTACTCAGGTTGAATTTCAGATAATAGAGTATTTCTTTACTAATCCGGATACTGCGCTTGATCGTACTGACATACTCAATAAAGTGTGGGGAAGCGGATATTTTGGTGAGGAAAAGATAGTAGATGTAAATATAAGAAGACTCCGTATGAAGATAGAGGATGAGCCCTCTTCTCCCAAGCATCTTGTGACCGTTTGGGGAATGGGTTATAAGTGGAACAGCGGAGAGTAAGCATCTAAATTACAGAATAAAAGGCAGGTGAGGACAAAGTGGAATTTGAAGTAAAATTCAAAAGTGTTGCGTGGAAATGGATACTTAACGTATTTCTCGTAATGCTGCTTGTAATAGTTGTCCTCGAAATATTGTTCTGCGTGTTTATCCGTTCTTATTATCTTTCAAGAACTCAGATGATAGCAGAAGAATACGGTTCTGCCTTTGTAACACCTCTTGAAAACTGTCCCGCGACTGAGTATCAGGCAACGGCAAGACAGTATTGCGAAGAATTTGAACACAAGGATAAACTTGAGGTACAGATCCTTGATAAGAACGGAAAAGTGCTCTTTTCCACTACAGGATTTATTCCCGCTGAAGCTACTATGCCGGACTACAATTCCGCGGTTGCCAATGGTGATGAGGCTTATTGGGTCGGACAGAGTTCCGTAGGTGAGAATATTCTGTGCCAGACAGTAATTCTTGACAGCGGCGAGGATTCATCAAACGGCGCGGTGCGTTGGGTAGTATCTCTCACAAGCATTAATAGACACATTGTCATTACCTGCGCTGTGGCTGTCGCTGTAGGACTTTTTATTCTGCTTATTACAGGCATTTCGGGAATATATTTCATAAAATCAATAGTCAGACCTATACGGGATGTAAGCAATATTTCAAGAAAAATAGCAATGGGCGATTTTGATTCAAGAATTGAAATGAAATCGAACAATGAGATCGGCGAACTTTGCGACTCTATAAATTATATGGCAAGCGAGTTGCAGGCTGCTGATAATATGAAAAATGAGTTCATATCTTCTGTATCGCATGAGCTTCGTACACCGCTTACTGCTATCCGCGGTTGGGCAGAGACTGCTAAAATATCTATAGGATATGATGAAGATACCGTAAAAAAAGGACTTGATGTTGTACTGACCGAGTCTGAAAGACTTAACTCCCTTGTTGAAGAACTTCTTGACTTTTCGCGTATGCAGTCGGGCAGACTTTCGCTCAATGTCGACACCTTTGACCTCAGAAGAGCCATCCGTGAGTCTTATGAGATGTATGTTGAGCTTGCTAAAAAGCAGGATGTTGAGCTGCTTTATATCCCACTTCCCGAAGCCATTGTTTGTAAGGGAGATTTCAACAGAATAAAACAGGTTTTTATCAATGTTATTGATAACGCTCTAAAATATAACCAGCCGGGCGGACAGATACTCATTAAATCGACCCTTGAAGAGGGTTGTGTGCAGGTCGCTATCAGCGATACCGGTGTAGGAATTGCCGCCGCTGACCTTGACCGTGTCAAGGAAAAATTTTATAAAGCAAACAAAACGGTAAGAGGTTCTGGCATCGGACTTGCGGTTGCCGATGAAATTATGAAACAGCATAACGGACTTTTGCTGGTAGACAGTACTGAGGGAATAGGAACAACGGTTACGGTTGTATTGCCGGTTTTTGAGGAAGAAATTGATACTAAGGGAGATTTAGATGAGCTGTAAAAAGACAAGCATTGGAGGCCAGGCTCTGATTGAGGGCATTATGATGAAGGGCCCTGAAAAAACCGTTATGGCGGTCCGTATGAAAGACGGCAGTATAGATGTGAGCCCAATGGCGGGAACGCTTTTTAAGAAAAAAACCGCTGTATTTAAATGGCCCTTAATTCGCGGAGTAGTGAATTTTGTTGAGTCTATGATAATCGGATACAAAGCTATGATGGAGTCGGCTGATAAATCAGGTTATCTTGACGAGATTGAAGAGAACGATAAGACAGAAAAAAAGGACAACAGCAAGTTGATGACGGGCATTATGATAGTTGCAACCGTGCTTGCAGTTATACTTTGCATCGGACTTTTCATTTATCTTCCTTCACTTGTTTTCAAAGGTGTAAATTACCTTATCGGGGGTGTTCTTTCGCCTGTCCAGGCGGTTTTTGAAGGCTTTCTCAGAATAGCAATATTTCTTTGCTATATGGCTGCTGTATCGACTATGAAAGATATAAAAAGAGTATTCAGCTTCCACGGTGCAGAGCATAAGACCATCTTCTGCTATGAGGCAGGAGATGAACTGACGGTTGAAAATGTACGCAAGCAAAGAAGATTCCACCCTAGATGCGGAACTTCCTTTATGATACTTATTCTTATTGTCAGTATTTTTCTCACCCTTATTTTAGATGCTGTATTTCCGTGGCTTAAGAGTGTTTTATGGCTTCGTTCCATTATAAAACTGTTTCTTATTCCGCTCACCTGCGGTCTTGGCTATGAGCTTATCAAGATTTGCGGCAGATACGATAATGTTTTAACTCGCATAGTGGCAGCGCCCGGACTCTGGATACAGAGAATAACTGTCAAGGAGCCTGATGACGCTATGATAGAGGTTGCGATAGCCGCTATGAAAGAGGTTATTCCTGAAAATAAAGAGTCGGACTGTTGGTAATATGACGGTAAAAGAAGCATTAAAATATGCAACTGAGGTTTTGAAAAGCATTACCGACGAGACTGAGAACGAAGCGAAACTTATAGTTTCGCATCTTACTGACGAGCCCGTCGGAAAACTTATGATAACTGATAAAACGGTTGATGAGGCTGGCCTTTTAGATGTTCTGAAGAAACGCAACAAAAACATACCGCTTCAATATATACTCGGCAAATGGTGGTTTTATAAGGGTGAGTTTTTTGTGGGCGATGGAGTGCTGATTCCGCGCCAGGATACGGAAACTTTGGTTGAAACCGCAAACGAGCTTTTAAAGAACAAACCTGACGCCGCAGTTGCCGACCTTTGTGCAGGAAGCGGTTGTATCGGCATCAGTATTGCGACCGACTACCCCAAAGCCTTGGTCACCTGCGTTGAGAAATATGAAAAAGCGTATTTTTATTTAGAAAAAAATATTAAGCACAACCTCACCGAAAATGTAAAAGCGGTTTTATCGGATGTCTGCGAAAAATCCTTTGGAGAGTATGACCTTATTGTGAGCAATCCACCCTATATAACGGCAGATGATATGAATACCTTGTCTGAAGAGGTAAAAAAAGAGCCCGAAACGGCGCTTTTCGGGGGAGATGACGGTTTGCATTTTTACCGCACGATAACAAGGCTTTGGAAATGTAATTTGAAGAAAAACGGCATTCTTGCATACGAAGTAGGCATAGGCGAAGCTGAGCGGGTTGCAGATATAATGAAACAAGAAGGCTTTTCCAAAATTACAATAAAAACTGATCTTTGCGGCGTGCAAAGGGTAGTTTTTGGGACAGCGAATATTTTATAATTAAGACAAAGTAAAAGAAAAAGGTGGTATTTTATTATGTCAGAAGATAAGAACAAAGCACTAGCGACGGCGCTCGCTCAAATTGAAAAGCAGTTCGGTCAGGGCGCTGTTATGCGACTTGGCGAGAATAGCGGAATGGCAGTTGAACATATTAAAACAGGCTCGGTCTCCCTTGACCTTGCGCTTGGTATCGGCGGTGTTCCGAGAGGAAGAATCGTCGAGATATACGGACCTGAGTCTTCGGGTAAAACTACTCTTGCGCTTCATGTTATTGCAGAAGCTCAGAAAGCGGGCGGCACGGCAGCGTTTATCGATGTAGAGCACGCGCTTGACCCTGTATATTCTCAAAACCTCGGTGTTGATATCGACTCTCTGCTTGTTTCTCAGCCCGATACAGGCGAGCAGGCTCTCGAAATTACCGAGGCACTTGTGCGCTCAGGAGCTATTGATGTCGTTGTAATCGACTCGGTTGCAGCACTTGTTCCTAAGGCTGAAATGGAGGGTGAGATGGGTGACAGCCACGTCGGACTTCACGCTCGCCTTATGTCACAGTCACTCAGAAAGCTCGCAGGCGCAATTTCCAAATCGAACTGCGTAGCAATATTCATAAATCAGCTCCGTGATAAGATAGGTGTTATTTACGGTAGCAGTGAAACCACCACGGGTGGACGCGCGCTCAAGTTCTATGCTTCTGTACGTATTGATGTTAGAAGAATCGAGACTATCAAGGTGAACGGCGAGATGATAGGCTCAAGAACACGTGCAAAAATAGTTAAGAATAAGGTTGCTCCGCCTTTCCGTGAGGCTGAATTTGACGTTATGTACGGAAAGGGAATTTCCCGTACTGGTGAGATAGTAGACCTCGGCGTCAAGTTTGACGTACTTAAGCGTTCGGGCGCGTGGTTCTATTACGGAGATATGCGTCTTGCTCAGGGAAGAGATAATACGAAGGCTCTGTTTGAAGAAAATCCTGAGCTCGCAAACGAGATAGAAGCCAAGATAGTAGCCGCAATGACCGCTACACCCGAGGAAGAAGCAACCCCTAAAACAGCGGCAACTGTAGCATCACCTGCGACTGAAGCAACACCCAAACGCCGCAAGGTAAATATTGATATTGCGGTTGACGATTAATGAAGGTAACTGCATTACAACAAAAACGAAAGGCACTCACTGCTGTCATTTTCGATGACGGTAGTGAAGCTTTGCTTGACAGCGAGCTTGTGATAATAGAAAACATCAGGGTCGGCTCAGATATTGATGACACCCAGCGTTTGATATATCTTTCCGACTTTAAAAGAGCAAAGTCAAGAGCTCTCTGGTACCTGTCACGCAGTGACCATTCTGAGAAAGCGCTTTACGATAAGCTTATCCGTGGTGGCTTTTCCGAAATAGCAAGCAGGGATGCAGTCGACAGAATGAAAGAACTTGGACTTATAAACGACGAGGCTTATGCCGCCCGCATGGCGGAATATTTATCCCAAAGCGGCATATCAAAAAGAGAAGCCGAGTATAAGCTTATAAGTCGTGGAATTCCGCGGGACATTGCCCACGAACTCTCTTATACTGAGGGTGATGAGGTCGAAAAGATAAAACATCTTTTAGAGCATAAATATGCGAATAAACTTGGTGATGAGGACTCGGTGAAAAAGGTTTTCGCCTCCCTTATCCGAAAAGGCTTCTCATATTCGGATGTGAAGAGTGCTTTAAAAGAATACAGTGAAGAAATATTATACAGTGAGGACTAATAATGGCATATAAGGTTAGCGTGGTATCGCTCGGCTGCCCTAAAAATCAGGTCGACGCCGAGATGATGTTGGCATCTCTTTTAAAGGGCGGTTTTGAACTGTCGGCAGAAGAGGCAGAGGCAGACGCAATAATAATCAACACCTGCGGATTTATAGAGGATGCAAAGCGAGAAGCAATTGAAAATATCCTTGAATGTGCGGCGTATAAAAACGAGGGAAAGCTTAAAGCACTTATCGTTACAGGCTGTCTTGCAGAAAGATATAAGGATGATATTACCGAGGAGATCCCCGAGGTCGATATGGTGGTCGGAATAGGCAGTAATTCAAAGATTGCCGAACTGACACGTGCGGCTATCGAGGGTAATATGAAAAATTCCTATGGATCGAAAGAGGACCTTGACCTTAATGCCGAAAGAATTCTCGGAGGTCTGCCCTTTACGGCATACATCAAGATATCTGACGGCTGTGATAACTGCTGTACCTACTGCGCTATACCACAGATAAGGGGAAGACTTCGCTCGCGCAGGATAGAGGATATCGTAAAAGAGGCAAAGGAACTGGCAGAGGGCGGCGTTACCGAGCTTATAGTGGTCGCTCAGGATACCACAGCCTACGGTGTGGATATCTATGGAGAAGCAAAACTGCCCGAGCTGCTTTCTGAGCTTTGTAAGATAGAAAAGCTACATTGGATAAGGACCCTTTATACATATCCCGACAAGATAACTGATAAGTTGCTTGATACTATTGCAAGCGAGGAAAAACTCGTTAAATATCTCGATATCCCGATTCAGCACGCAAATGGCGAGATACTAAAGAGAATGAACCGCAAGGGTGATAAGGATAGCCTTGAAGGTCTTATAAATAAAATAAGAGCAAAGATTCCCGAAATGACCCTTCGCACCACTCTTATTACGGGCTTTCCCGGTGAAACTGACGAGCAGTTCACAGAGCTTCATCAGTTTGTCAAGGATATGCGTTTTGACCGCCTTGGCTGTTTTGCTTATTCTGCCGAGGAGGATACTGCGGCGGCATTGTTTGACCATCAGGTAGATGAGCAGACAAAACAGCACCGAATGGAGCTCATTATGGAGGATCAGCTCACTATCGCTGCTGAAAAGAACGAAGAAAAGATAGACTCAGTAACAGAGGTGCTTATCGAAGGCTGGGACGATTATATCAAGTGCTATTTTGGAAGAAGTACAGCTGATGCTCCAGAGATAGACGGAAAGGTCTTCTTTACCGCGGATAGACCGCTTGTCATAGGTGACTATGTTTTTGTACAGATAAATGACTGTCTGGAATATGATTTGTTAGGAGAAAGAGTAGATGAATCTGCCCAATAAGTTAACTGTTATCAGAATGATAATGACACCCTTTTTTTTAATAGCGCTGTTGCTTGATTTTGATCTTCATTATCTTGTAGCGCTTGTAATCTTTAGTATTGCTTCATATACTGATTTTCTCGACGGAAATATAGCACGCAAGCAGGGAATAGTTACAAGCTTTGGAAAATTTTTGGACCCAATTGCTGATAAAATGCTGACCACCTCTGCATTTTTAGGATTTATAGTGCTCCAAATAGGTTGGGGTTCTGTATGGATAGCTTTCATAGTGCTGTTCAGAGAATTCCTTGTATCCTCTGTCAGAATGGTCGCTGTTTCCTCGGGCGGAAAGGTAATTGCCGCAAATATTTGGGGCAAGCTAAAAACCGTTTCTCAGATGGTAGCAATAATCTTCGCTATGGCGGTGAGACAGTTTGAGGCTTGGTTTGATTTACCTGTTGTCAATTCTGTCTTAAATGTTTCGGTATCGGTTTTACTTTGGATATCGGCTGTCCTTTGTGTCATTTCAGGCGTTATTTACCTTATTGATAACAAGGAATTTATCGATACCACAAAATAAAAGTAGACAAATCGGAAAAATTAAATATAATATATATAGATATTGATGCGTTTATCGGGTAGAGTAATATCTTAATCGCCCACAGAGAGAGGCTTTCATCGGCTGAAAGAAGCCTTGGGTATGAGAGGATACGAAGTGCGCCCGTCAGCACACAAGGGGGAAATTTCAGTATCCTTTGTGCGAATAGGCCGCGTTAAGGCTTTCAAGGTATAAACAGGAGTGGAACCGCGAATTATCGCCTCCGATGGCTTTTTGGGCTGTCGGAGGCTTTTGTTTGGAGGAGTTTATGTTATTTGAAAGAATAAGAGAGGATATAAAGGCGGTAAAAGACCGCGACCCTGCGGCACGGAATTCCCTTGAGATATTTTTCCTTTATCCCGGTGTAAAGGCGCTTCGCATGTATAGAAGAGCACATTTCTTTTACACACATAAAATGTTCTTTATTGCGCGTATGATATCTCAGAGAGCTGTTCGTAAAACAGGTATCGAGATACATCCGGGTGCAACTATCGGCAGACGACTTGTTATCGACCACGGAACGGGGGTCGTTATTGGAGAGACAACCGAGATAGGCGACGATGTTCTCATCTATCAGGGCGTAACCCTTGGCGGTACGGGTAAGGATGTAGGCAAGCGCCATCCCACTATCGGCAATAACGTTATGATAAGCTCGGGCGCAAAGGTGCTCGGTCCCTTTAAGGTCGGTGACAATGCGCGAATTGCCGCAGGCGCAGTAGTACTTGACGAGGTGCCTGAGGGAGCAACAGTTGTTGGCGTTCCGGCAAAAATGGTCCGTCTTAACGGCATGAAGATAACGCCCCTTGACCAGATACACATTCCTGACCCCGTGGCACAAAAGATTTGTCAGCTTGAGGGTGAGATAGCAAAGCTAACAAAAAAAATTGAAGAATTAGAGGTAGATAAATAATGAAGATTTTTAATACTTTAACCAGAGAAAAACAGGACCTTATCCCGATAGAAAAGGATACCATCAGAATTTACGCTTGCGGACCTACTGTTTATAACTATATCCACATTGGCAACGCAAGACCCCTTTGCGTCTTTGATGTTCTTCGCCGCTTTTTGGAGTGGAGAGGCTATAATGTAAACTTTGTACAGAACTTTACCGATATCGACGATAAGCTCATAAAAAAGGCGAACGAGGAGGGTATCACCGTACCTGAGGTCGCAGAAAGATATATTGGAGAATTCTGGACCGATGCAGAGGGACTGAATGTCCGCAAAGCGACCGTTCATCCGAGAGCTACCGAGAATATTGATGCTATTCAGAATATAATTACTTCTCTCATCGAAAAGGGATTTGCCTATGAGTCTGCAGGGGACGTGTATTTCCGCGCTAAGAAGTTTGACGAGTACGGAAAGCTTTCTCACCAGCCGCTTGAGGATCTTGCTGCAGGTGCCAGCAACCGCGTAGAGGGCGGCGCCGATATAAAGGAAGATCCGATGGATTTCTGCCTCTGGAAAGGCGCAAAACCAGGCGAGCCTTATTGGGAGTCTCCTTGGGGACAGGGCAGACCGGGCTGGCATATCGAGTGCTCTGCAATGGCAGGACGCTTCCTCGGTGATACTATTGATATTCATTGTGGCGGTCAGGACCTTATTTTCCCGCATCACGAAAATGAAATTGCGCAGAGCGAGTGTGCTAACGGCTGTGATTTTGCCCATTATTGGATGCATAACGGCTATATCAATGTAGACAACCGTAAAATGTCAAAGTCGCTGAATAATTTCTTCACCGTTCGCGATGTTGCAAATGCGTATGGCTATGAGCCTATCCGCTATTTCCTTATTTCTTCTCATTACAGAAGCCCCATCAACTATTCAACCGAAATTATCGAACAGGGCAAAAATGCGCTTGAAAGACTTTATACCTGCCGCGAAAACCTTGACTTCGCACTGAAGAATGCTGCCGACGGCGGAGAAGCGCCCGAATTTTTAGGGAAATATAAGGCTGAATTTATCACTGCTATGGAGGATGACCTAAATACGGCTGACGCTATCGGCGTACTCTTCCAACTTGTAAGAGATATTAACACCATGATAGCCGCCGCTCCCGCAAAGGTAGCTGTTGAAGCCGCTATCAAGACCTTCGATGAGCTCGTTTGGGTGCTCGGACTTGTTTATAACCGCAAGGCAGATGACCTCGACAGTGAGGTGGAAGCGCTAATAGCTGAGAGAACAGCAGCCCGTAAGGCAAAGGACTTCAAGACCGCTGACGCTATCCGTGATAAACTTAAGGAAATGGGTATCCAGCTTGAGGATACACCTCAGGGAGTTAAATGGAGCAGAATTTAGTTTCGAAAAAAGAACCCCTTGGAAACGGAGTGTTCATAAACGTTTCGGGGAATCACACCTTTGGCACAGATGCTGTATTGCTCAGCGATTTTGCCTCTTCAAAAAGGGTGAATAAGCACTGCGATCTGGGAGCAGGCTGCGGAATAATATCTATGCTGCTTCTTCGTGACGGCACAGTCGGTCATTCTGATGCGGTCGAGATAAGCTTGGAAGCGGTAGCTTTGGCGCGCCGTACTGCGGCCGAGTATGCCGAGGACAAGCTCACGGTAATCCACTCGGATCTGAAAGAACTGAAAGGCATTTTGCCTTTCGGTGAATATGACCTGGTTACCTGCAATCCTCCCTATAAGGCAGATGGAGCGGGAATAATCAGTCTGAGTAATACCGACAAGGTCGCCCGTCACGAAACAGCTTGCTCACTTGAAGATGTGATTGTCGCAGCATCAAGACTTTTAAAATCGTCGGGCAGACTATGTATTTGTCAGCGCCCCGAACGCCTTAGCGATATGATCTGTCTTATGCGTCAGTATAAAGTCGAGCCTAAAACGGTCAGATTTGTAGCTAAAAAAGCGGGTCAAGAGCCTTGGCTTGTACTGCTTGAGGGCAGACGCGACGGAAAAAGCGGAATGAGAGTGATGCCGACTTTATACGTATATGATAATGACGGAAATTACTCTGAAGAAATGCTTAAAATTTACGGACCTTATAAGGAGGGACATATCTGATGGCGGGAAAGCTTTATGTAGTGGGTACACCGATAGGAAATCTATCGGACTTTTCTCCCAGAGCTATAGAGACTCTCGAAAAGGTCGACTTCATTGCCGCAGAGGACACAAGAGTCACTGTAAAGCTGCTTAATCATTTCGGTATTAAAAAGCCTATGATATCGTACTATGAACATAATAAAACAGGCAGAGGAAATGATATAATCGACCGTCTTGTAGAAGGGGAAAACTGTGCAATAGTGTCTGACGCGGGTATGCCCGCAATATCGGATCCCGGTGAAGATCTCGTGCGTATGTGCCACGAAAACAGTATTACTGTTGAGTCTGTTCCAGGTCCGTCTGCGCTAACTACTGCACTTGCTATCGCAGGAATGAAGACCGGAAGATTTTGCTTTGAGGGTTTTTTGTCGGTTAATAAGCCTAGCAGGAAATCCCATCTTGAAGAGCTGAGTCACGAGACCAGAACGATGGTCTTTTATGAAGCTCCTCACAAGCTCGTATCGACTTTATCGGATATGAAAGAGTATTTTGGAGAACGTAAAATTGCCATTGTCCGTGAGCTTACAAAGCTTCACGAACAGGTTATACACACTACTCTTTCAGAGGCGATTGAGATGTACGGCGAGCATAATGCTCCCAAGGGTGAGTTTGTACTTATAATTGAAGGCTATGAGAAAAAAGAAGATGAGATAGTATATACAATAGAGGACGCCGTAAGAATTGCAAAGGAGTATGTTTCGGACGGAAATTCCGCATCAACTGCTGCAAAAATGGCGGCAGTTGACACAGGAATTAAGAAAAGTGAAATATACCGTTATTTGAACAACTAAATAAAATTAAAAATTCAAAAATTATGCTTTATTTTCAATCGATAATATAGTATAATAACTTGGTGCATTTAAAGAATATAGATAAAGGAAGCTGAAAATGGATATTTATTCGAGCAAGAAAAAGGCTCGTCACGCTAAAAGCAGAATAAAATCAAAGCGTGAAAAGACAACGGGAAAGAAAAAGAGCATCTTTAACGGAAGGAACAAAAAGGCGGTTGTTACACTTATAGTTGCGGCATCAGTGCTGGCGGCTGTATTGCTCACTATGGTTATTTGGTTAGTAGTGCAAATAGTAGGAATTAAGAATGCAGCTGATAAGAGCCATGACGGTAGTTTCGGTCAGGATGACTATTTTACAAACCTTATTCAAAAGGATGATAAAATATATAATATCGCCCTTTTCGGAATAGATACACGAGATCCCGATTCTTACAAAGGTCTGTCGGATTCTATAATGATACTGTCCATAGATACAAAGGAAAAGGAGATCAAGTTGATTTCTCTTATGAGAGATACCTTGGTTCCTATAACTTATAAAGGAAAGACCACATACGGTAAGCTTAATTCTGCTTATTCGAAGGGTGGAGCCGAGCTCGCTGTAAAAACCATAAATGAGAACTTCGGACTTGATATAAGTGAATATGCAACCGTCAATTTCTACGGAATGGCTGATATAATTGATGAAATGGACGGAATTGAAATAGAGGTTCAAGAGAAAGAAATAAATGCGAATAACGGACTTAATCATAATATTAAGGAGCAGGCATCATATCTCGGAGTTAAACCTAAGCTTGTAACAAAGGCGGGTAAGCAGACGCTTAGCGGTATTCAGGCGGTAGCTTGGGCGAGAATTCGCTCAGTGTCTACGGCAGAAGGTGTTGCTAACGATTACGGAAGAACCGACCGTCAGCGCGTGGTAATGGAGGCCCTTCTTGATAAGGCTCTTTCACGAAACATCCTTAAATACCCCGATATCGCAAAGACTATGCTTGGCTATGTAAAAACTTCGCTTTCTTTTGATGAAATGTGGCATCTTGCAACATCGGTTCTCTCATCGGATGTTAAATTCAGTCAGACAAGAGTTCCGCAAAGCGATTATGTAATTACAGCGCCGCGAATTGAAGGAGTCGGCTCTACTGTCTACTTCAATCTTGATTTCGCTAAAGACATTATAGATGCTTATATTTATCAAAATATAGATCAGGAGACATATCTTGAAACCAATGATATAGTAAGAACGGGATGGTATACGGGACCTGTGTATGTGCCCTCAGATGATGAGCCGTACACTTCAAGTACTGATATCTCGAGTGCGTACACTTCAAGCACCGATACCTCGAGCGTAGATACTTCAAGTGCTGAAGCATCGAGTGATGATTCAACGAGCGATGAAACTTCGAGTGACGATACTTCGAGTGACGATATTTCGAGTGACGATACTTCAAGTGCCGATACTCCTACGGACTCGTCCGACAGCGAAGAAACACTTGCTCCCGCAGCATAGTAAAAACCCTTACGGTCTAGAGACTGTAAGGGTTTTAATGTTTATTTTATGTTTGCTTTCAAATGGGTGATAAACTGTTCGGCTGTTCTTCCGGAAAGTCCGCCGTGCGCAACGCCCCATTTTCTTGCTTCTGCGATTATTACGTCATCATCAAGGTCTAAACCTTCAAGCTCAGCAAGATAAAGCGCCATATCTAAAAATTCGCTCTGGGTCGGCTTCGGATAGTATATCATAAGGCCAAAGCGTTCGGAGAGTGAGATTTTTTCCTGAATGGATTCATTTCTGTGAATATCTCCACCGCCCTCGCGCTCAGCAAAGGTCTCTTTAATAATGTGTCGGCGGTTAGAGGTTGCATATATTAGCACATTATCGGGCTTTTCTTGCAGACCGCCTTCGATCGCAGCTTTCAGATATTTATATTCTATCTCAAAATCCTCAAATGAAAGATCGTCCATATATAGAACAAATCTGTAGTTTCGTGATTTTAGTGTTTCGGTAAGAGCGCCTAAATGTACGAATTGGTGCTTTTGAACCTGTATCATTCTCAGTCCCTTATCGAAAAACATATTAAGTACGGCTTTTATGCTTGTCGATTTACCTGTGCCGCTATCACCGTAAAGTAGAGTGTTGTTGCCTGCGTTTCCGTTAACAAAAGCTTCTGTGTTGGTAATAAGCTTTTTCTTTTGTTCCTCATAACCCTTCATGCGTTCAAATGAAGCTTCCTTAATATGCGAAACGGGGACAATCTCACCGTTGTCTTTCATATAAAAAGCCTTGTTCATTCCGAAAAAGCCGACACCGTGCTCTATGTAGAAACTCTTTACTGCACAGTAAAATGCTTCTTCGTTGTTGGCGGCGGATAGAACGTTTGAAAACTCACTTATCATAACACCTTTTCGCGCGTCCTCGTTACTGAGGGTGGAGTTTACGGGTGTATAGTTGACCAAAGGAAGAAGCAGTTCGCCAGAAAGCTCTGTAAAAAACTTTTTATGAAGCTCCTTAATATCTGCTTTAGCATACACCTCGCAGCTACCGTTTCCTCGGTTTCTTTCAAGGGAGAGAGAAAATGCATTCTCGTCCATCATAATCAGATAAGCAATAAAGTGTCGCCAAAGATTACCAGAAAGAGCGTATTTTTCGCCAAACTCAAGAAGGGCCGGTAGGGAAGAAACGTCTCCATCTGCTATTTTAAGAAGTGAATAGTCTGCTGTTTTTCCGTATAAATACATCTTATCATTCCTTTGAAGTTTGTAAGTTTGTATATTATAGCACATTATCAAAAGTTTTTCTATGTTTTTTCACAGTTTTGTATTATTATATATTTAGAAAGAACTTCGAGAGGGTTTATTATGACAGAATTTACAATGAAAGAATTGTTTCCACTCATAGAAGAGGGCATCAAGAATGGCGGTGAATACAGATTTTATCCAAAAGGCATCAGTATGTTACCATTGATAAGACAGGGTAAAGACTCTGTTGTGCTTACCAATATACGCGATATCAAAAAATACAGTATTGTGCTATATGTGCGTGATGACGGCGCTTATGTGCTTCACCGTGTTGTAGCCGTAAAAAACGGAAAATATGATATGTGCGGCGACAATCAATGTTTTATTGAAAAGGGCATCAGACCCGATCAGGTAAGGGCTACGGTTGCAGGCTTTTATCGCGGCGAAGAATATGTAGCTCTTGATAATGCCAAATATATGAAGTATGTTAAGAGGAGGGTTGCGTCTATCCCGATAAGGTATCTGGCGGCTCGCTTCAAATCAGTAATTTTAAAAATAAAAGGATGAATATATTATAATGTATTCATCCTTTTTTAATATTTTTGGCAAATTTATCATTTAAAATTTTATTTGGAGGGAGTGAGCGTTGTGGAAAATATAAATGTTTTCAAACGTTATGAACTGAAATACATTATAAATGCTGAGCAAAGAGCGGCAGTTATGACAGAGGTTTTAAAAAGAATGACTCCCGATATTCATGGTGCAAGTACGGTAAGGAATATGTATTTTGATACACCGGATCGTCGACTTATCCGAAATTCCATAGATAAACCCATATATAAAGAAAAGTTCAGAATAAGAGGATATTCTACTGCTGATGACCAAACCGATGTGTTTGCTGAGATAAAAAAGAAATATAAGTCTGTTGTGTATAAAAGAAGAATAGATATAAAGTGGAAGCAGGCAAAAGAGCTTTGTGAGAATGGCGGGCTCATAGAAAAAACACAGATAGCCCGAGAGATAGATTATTTTTTTAAAATATACAATCCGCTTAGACCTGCAATGTTTATATTCTACGACCGTGAGGCATTTTACGAGAACGAATTCAAAGCTACCTTTGATGAAAACATCCAATACAGAGATTATGATATATCGCTGGATATCCCACCTGGCGGGAAGCCTGTGTTACCCGAGGGATATACATTAATGGAGCTCAAAACACCCGAGGCTTTACCGCTTTGGATGACCGAGATACTGACCAAAAATAAAATTTACAAAACATCCTTTTCGAAGTACGGAGAGGCATATAAAAAAGTTATAAGAGGAGAGTAAGCCTTATGAATAGTTTATTTGGAAGTATATTTAACACAAGTGTAGTACAAGCAACTATAACTCCAACGGATTTTCTTATATGTGTCGGCGTATCGCTTCTTATCGGAGCATTTTTGGCGGTGGCTTGTTCGATAAAGACCCGTAACAGTCAGAGTTTTATACTGACAATGATGTTGCTTCCCGCGGTAGTCTGTGTCGTAATTATGATGGTAAACGGCAATATCGGCGCGGGCGTTGCGGTTGCAGGCGCGTTCAGTCTGGTTCGTTTTCGTTCTGCGCCCGGTACAGCTCGTGATATTGTTACGATATTTATGGCTATGGGTGCAGGCCTCATATGCGGTATGGGATATATCGGATATGCGGCGCTCTTTTCACTTATTCTTGGCATAGTTATGGCCCTTTATAACATTTTAACTTCGGGCAAAAATCTCTCGATTCAGATGCTTAGTATTACTATCCCCGAGGATTTAAATTTTACTGAAGTGTTTGATGATCTTTTTGTGGAGCACACGGTGTCCTGTGAACTCGTTTCCTCAAAAACTACCAATCTAGGAAGCCTTTATAAACTCAAGTACCGCGTACGTATGAAAGCGGGGGTGTCTCAAAAGGACTTTTTAGACAAACTTCGTGAGCGTAATGGTAATTTAGAGGTAGGTCTTTCGATCAGAGAGGCGGAGGGATATGAGCTTTAAATTAAGGGTGGCTGTTATTGCGGTGACGATGGCTTTTCTGCTTACGGGCTGTGGGGGAGGAGATGAAGCTTCATCGACTCCGGAGACGGTAATAGATTCAAACTATGAAAGCAAAGCCTTTGAGGTAACCGATATGTTCAGTGACCGAGACAAAGACGTGAGCTATGATAATGCTTCTGCAAAAACGGTCACGTTGTCAGACAAGACGGCTACTGTTGCAAGCGCAGGTACATATATATTGTCGGGAAAAATATCTGACGGCCAGATAATAGTGGATGCTTCAAAGGATGATAAAATTCAGTTGGTGCTTGATGGTGTCGATATAACATCGACGACCTCTGCGGCTATATATGTAAAACAAGCCGATAAGGTGTTCATCACTCTGGCCGAGGAAAGTGAAAACAAACTCAGCAACACAAAAAGCTTTACCGCTGATGGCGATACCAATGTTGATGGTGTTATCTTCTCAAAAGACGACCTTACGATAAACGGAAACGGCAGTCTAACTGTAACGTCGGCTGACCACGGTATCGTATGCAAGGATGATCTTGTTATTGCGTCAGGTAAAATCTCGGTCGAAACGCCTTCCCATGCAATATCTGCTAAGGACAGCATTCGTATTTGCGGCGGTGAATTTACCCTTGATTCGGGCAAAGACGGACTTCATGCAGAAAACAGTGAGGATGCCGAGCTCGGTTACATCTATGTATCAGGCGGTGCATTTTCGATAACCTCTGACGGTGACGGATTAGATGCATCTGCTAAGCTGCAGATAGATAGTGGAACTTTCGATATAACCTCGGGCGGTGGAGCAGATAACGCATCGCCACAGGGTAACGACTTTGGATTCGGTCTTGGTTACGGCAGACCTCAAGATTCGCAGAGCGAAACCGATACGGTAAGCTGTAAGGGTATAAAATCCACCGGCGCTCTTATTGTGACGGGCGGCAGCTTCACGGTCGATTCGGCAGATGATGCTGTCCATTCAAATGCTTCGTTAGAGGTCAGAGGCGGTAACTTCGATATAAAGACAGGTGACGACGGTTTCCATGCCGATGAGGCACTTTACATTTCAAATGGCGATATATTTATTCGCGAAAGCTACGAAGGACTTGAGGGCCTTACAATAGACATTACAGGCGGCAATATAAACCTTGTTGCAAGCGATGACGGGCTCAATGCCGCAGGAGGCCATGACCAGAGCGGTTACGATGGGCCCGGTGGCCCAATGAGACCCGACGCTTTTGGCGCGAGCAGCGATAGTTGGATAAAAATACTCGGAGGAAATTTAAATATTAACGCGAGCGGTGACGGTGTAGATTCTAATGGTGCTCTTTATATATCAGGAGGAGAGACCTATGTTTCGGGCCCCACTAACAGTGGAAACGGCGCGCTTGACTTTGGCTCGGTCGCTGAAATTTCGGGTGGAATTTTTGTCGCAACAGGAGCTTCAGGAATGGCGGAAAACTTTACTTCGGGGTCCGCACAGGGCGCAATTATGATAACTGCTCAGGGTGGAGCGAATGTCACTGTTACCCTCAAGGATTCCGAAGGTAATATATTGATGACTTTTACACCCGAAAAGAGTTATAACTCGGTGGTACTCAGCCATCCTAGTATCATAAAGGATGGAAAATATACTGTTACGGTAGGTTCGAACTCCTATGAGATAGAGATGGATGATATCATATACAGCATGGGTGGTATGGGAGGTATGGGCGGCTTTGGAGGACCTGGCGGCAGACCCGGTGCTCACTATTATTAAATTTTGAAGATTATCATACAAAAAGCACTGTAAAATATCCTTTTGTACGGGATTTTACAGTGCTTTTTAATAAATTTTAAATAATTGGCATTTATTGACCGATATTTCTTGATTTTACTTGCCCGAGCGGGTATAATGTATTTGGTGTAAGTTGGCTTTTAAATTAATGACCAACCTATAATTGTCTAAAAAGGAGAATTAATGATGACAAATAACGCTACTGTATTAAAATGGTTGGAAGAAATGAAAGAACTTCTTTCTCCCGACAAGACCGTTTGGATAGACGGCAGCGATGAGCAGCGCGAAGAGCTTCGCCGTTTGGCTGTTGAACTCGGAGAGCTTACCGAGCTTAACCAGGAAAAGCTTCCCGGATGCTATCTTCACCGTACAAATCCCAACGACGTTGCACGTGTAGAGGATAGAACCTTTATCTGCACTGCTGATAAGGAGACTGCAGGTCCTACCAATAACTGGTGCGATCCTGCTGAAATGTATGATAAACTTTATAAGATTGCAAGAGGCAGCTATAAGGGACGTACTATGTACATCATTCCTTATTCTATGGGTCCCATCGGATCTCCGCTTGCAAAGATTGGTATCGAGATCACAGATTCTGTTTACGTTGTTCTCAATATGCTTATTATGACCCGCGTTTCCTCAAAGGTTCTTGAGGTTCTCGGCGATTCTAATGATTGGGTTCGCGGACTACACTCACGCTGTGATGTTGACCCCGAAAACCGTTACATCTGCCATTTCCCCGAAGATAATACCATTATTTCTGTAAATTCGGGATACGGCGGAAACGTTCTTCTCGGTAAGAAGTGCTTTGCTCTTCGTATTGCTTCCTTCCAGGGTTGGAAAGAGGGCTGGATGGCTGAGCATATGCTCATCTTAGGTCTTCAGAATCCTAAGGGTGAGGTTAAGTACATCGCGGCTGCGTTCCCCTCTGCTTGCGGAAAGACCAACCTCGCAATGCTTATTCCTCCCGAGTATCTTCGCAAGAAGGGCTACAAGATCTGGACTGTCGGTGACGATATTTCTTGGATGCGCATAGGACCTGATGGTTATCTCTATGCTATCAACCCCGAGAATGGTTTCTTCGGTGTTGCTCCCGGAACAAACGAGCACTCTAACTTTAATGCTCTTGAGTCAACCAAGAAGAATACTATATTCACAAACGTTGCGCTCGATCAGAACGACAATACCGTTTGGTGGGAAGGTCTCAACAAGAACCTCCCCGAAAACGCTCTTGATTGGAAGGGCAATCCTTGGGATCCTGCTAAGTTCTCGAAGGCAGACAAGTCGACCTGTGCGGCACATCCCAACTCTCGCTTCACCGCTCCTGCTGAGAACTGCCCCTGCATCTCTGATGAGTTCAATAAGGGTCAGGGCGTTCGCATTTCTGCTATCGTATTCGGCGGCAGACGCGCTAAGTGCGCTCCGCTCGTATATCAGTCAAAGAACTGGGAGAACGGTGTATTCGTAGGTTCTGCAATGGCTTCTGAAACTACTGCCGCTGCTGCAGGAGCAGTCGGTGTAGTTCGTCGCGATCCTATGGCTATGCTGCCCTTCTGCGGTTATCATATGGGTGACTATTTCAAGCATTGGCTCGAAATGGGTAAGAAGCTTGGCGACAAGGCACCCAAAATCTTTAATGTTAACTGGTTCCGCACCGACGATGAGGGTAACTTTATCTGGCCCGGATTCGGTGACAATATGCGAGTTCTCAATTGGATAATCGACCGTTGTGAGGGCAAGGCAGATGCTACTGAGACCGCTATCGGTTATGTTCCGATGCCCGAAGACATCGACCTAACTGATCTTGATATGGATATGGATACCCTTAAGGATATTCTCACTGTTGATAAGGAAGTATGGACCAAGGAAGCAGCTGAAATTGAAGAGCACTACAAGAAGTTCGGTGATAAGTTACCGGCTGAGCTTCGCGTTCAGCTTGATAACCTTAAAGCTGCTCTTAAATAATAATTTTTTAAAGCCTCATCTGTTTTTAATAGATGGGGCATTTTTTTGAGGCAAATAATATAAAGGAGATAATATGTTATCTTACGAGCAAATTAAAGATAATCAAGATATAAAAACATATATTACCCTCGCTGACGAATCACTCAGCGCTCTCGGTTTTACCGAGCATAGCTTTGCCCATGTTACCAAGGTGGCAACAACCTCCGCCTACATATTGGCAAGGCTTGGATATTCTTCCCATGAGATAGAGCTCGCCAAGATTGCAGGCTATCTTCACGATATAGGAAACCTTGTTAACCGACTTGAACATTCGCAGAGCGGTGCTGTAATGGCATTTCGTATATTGGATAACTTAGGATTTTCTGCAAAGGATAATGCTACTATAGTTACCGCTATCGGAAATCATGATGAGGGAACCGGCGTTCCTGTAAATGCTGTTTCTGCTGCGCTTATTCTTGCCGACAAGAGCGATGTTCGGAGAAGTAGAGTCCGAAATACTGATCCTGCTACATTTGATATCCACGATAGGGTAAACTATTCGGTAGTAAACTCTGATATTTTCATCAGTGATGATAACAAAGAGATTACGCTAGCAATTGAAATAGATACTTCTATCAGTTCGGTTATGGACTATTTTGAAATCTTCCTCGGCAGAATGGTGCTTTGCAGAAAAGCTGCCGAAAAACTGGGCCTGAAATTCAAATTGGTTATAAATAAACAAACCTTATTATGATTTTTAATACTTTTTAATATGTTATACAAATTTTAAAAACAGCATAATATTCTTCTTTTAAATTGAAAGAAAATGTGTTAATTTAAAATTGTCAGATAAGAATAAAAAATATGTTAAGGAGTAAATTATGGGTTTAAAAGACGTACTATCGCTTATCGGCGGTCTCGCGCTCTTTCTCTTTGGAATGCAGCTTATGGGCAATGCGCTTGAGAAAAAGGCCGGAAGCGGACTGAAAACACTTCTTGAGAAGATGACCGGAAATACCTTCAAAGGCTTTTTTCTCGGACTTGGTGTTACCGCTGTAATTCAGTCATCATCAGCTACCACCGTTATGGTTGTGGGATTTGTAAACTCGGGTGTAATGACCCTCAAACAGTCTATTGGAATTATTATGGGTGCCAATATCGGTACTACTGTTACCGCATGGATACTTTCATTAACAGGTATCGACGGCGGGGCTTGGTATGTTGATATGTTCAAGCCCGATTCCTTTGTTCCTATCCTCGCGCTTATTGGTATCATATTCTTTATGTTCTTAAAGAGCAACAAGAAAAAGGACACCGGTGTAATTCTTCTCAGTTTTGCTACTCTTATGACAGGAATGGATCTTATGTCTAACGCGGTAGAAGGACTGAAGGATGAGCCCTCATTCACAAACATCCTCACCTTATTCACAAACCCCGTTCTCGGTGTGCTCGCAGGTGCTGTGCTTACCGCCATCATCCAGAGTTCTTCGGCTTCAGTCGGTATACTGCAAGCACTTTCTTCTACAGGTGCTATCAGCTTTGGCAATGCTATTCCGATCATTATGGGTCAGAATATCGGTACCTGCGTAACAGCATTGCTATCCTCATTTGGAGCTAACAAGAATGCAAAGAGAACTGCTTTTGTTCATCTTTATTTCAATATAATAGGTACTGTTGTACTGCTTTCGTTATTCACCATCGCCAAATATGTCTTTGACCTGCATTTCATAGATACCATGCGGATTGATGAGTTCTGGATTGCGATAGTTCACTCGGCCTTTAATATCCTGTGTACCCTTATCTGGGTGCCCTTTACAGGCCTTCTTGCAAAACTTGCGACCATTACCGTCAGGGATACTGCTGCTGAAAAGGAGCAGTACGAGATGTTGGACGAGCGTCTTTTACAGACTCCTACCATTGCTGTCGAGAGAGCTAAATCTGTTACAGGAACCATGGCAGAAATATCTGTTTCTGCCATTCACAAGTCCTTCACGCTGCTTTCAGATTTTAATGAAGCAGGCTATGAAGAGGTAAGAAAACTTGAGGATAAAGCCGATAAGTATGAGGATAAGCTTGGAAGCTACCTTGTAAAGGTATCGGCACTTGAACTTACGGATGATGATAGCGTTGAAACAGCTAAATTGCTTCATATTATCGGTGACTTTGAAAGAATTTCAGACCACGCCGTCAATATCATCGAATCGGCTGAGGAGATAAAGGATAAGAAGATGAACTTCTCGGGTGAGGCACAGAAAGAGCTTACGGTTCTTATCGATGCTGTGAATGAGATAGTTGATCTGGCATATGACGCATTTGCCAATGAAAATCTTGAAAGCGCTGTTAAGGTTGAACCGCTTGAGCAGGTAGTTGATAATCTAAAGGATGTGCTTAAAAAGCAGCATATTGCGAGACTTCAGAAAGGCGAGTGTACTATAGAACTTGGCTTTGTTCTTACCGATCTTCTCACAAATCTTGAAAGAGTTTCAGACCACTGCTCAAATATCGCGGGCTGTGTTATTGAGATGAATAATCACGATATGGATATTCACAAGTATCTCAGAAGCGTGAAGGACGGCAAGGAATCTGTGTTTAATAACTATTTTGAGTTCTTCTCTCGCAAGTATGAGATAAAGGCGTAGCAAATAAACAACAATTGTAATGGGTGACATATGATACATTCATTTTTGCTTATCGGTCAGTCTAATATGGCAGGCCGCGGTTTTTAGCAGAAGCTCATAAAATAAAAACCGAACGAATCAAGATGCTTCGTAACGGACGTTGGCAGCCTATGTTCAGACCCGTAAATCCTGACAGGGTCACGGCGGGCGTGTGCCTTGCTGAGAGTTTTGCTGAGAGGTATACCGAAAAGTACAATGTAGATGTCGGACTCATACCTTGTGCTGACGGAGGCACTCGCATAGACCAGTGGGAGCGTGGAAGTCTGCTCTATGATAACGCGCTGAATAACGCGCGTCTTGCTATGAGAACATCAAGCATAGAGGGCATTTTATGGCATCATGGCGAAGCGGACTGCCCTTTAGAGCTTGCAAATGTGTACGTCCCAAAGTTAGAGCGCTTTATAGAAAATCTTCGAGCCGACCTCGGACTCAGAGATGTCCCCTTTATTTTAGGAGGGCTTGGAGATTTCTTGTCAGACTATGAGCCTACAGGAATATTGCAAAATTATACTATTATAAACAAAACGATTGAGAAAGTCGTGGAGAATACCGCTATGTCAGCCTTTGCCTCTGCAAAAGGGTTAACTTCAAATTCCGATAATCTGCACTTTAATGCCCACTCGCTTTATAAGCTTGGACATAGATACTTTGAAGCATTTGAAAAGGTACGCGATGCTAAAAGACGAATTTCTGACAAGCCCCTCGAAAACGATAGCCTTAGCAGCGCAATGGAATTACTGTAAAACAAAAATCACCGAACACACTGTTCGGTGATTTTATTCTTTTTTGATTATTTGTCTGCTAAAGCTCTTTCAAGCCAGATGGAAGCAAAGTTCATAGCTTCACTCATTCCTTCTTTTTCAGTTGACTTTACGATATCATCGGTATGCTGCGCGTTGTTTTTAAGCAACATAACCTTTACCTTGTCGGCAACTTCAAGCTCTCCCTCTTTATGACTTGAGAGGATTTCAAGCTTAATAACGAACTTTTCAGACATATCGCCATAGTATACGGTGTTGCCGCTGCGTACAAGCGGCTTACCTTTAAATGTTAAAAAATCGCTCAACTTGGCACTTCCTTTACTGTTTTTCGGGGATCTCGCGATAGAGGTTAAATCTGAAAAGTATAGATTCATCCTCGGGGTTAGCGCAACGGACAGTAGCCTCACTTACTCGAGCGCCGTTTAATATGTTAGCGATGCCCATAATCTGGCAGAGCTTAGACTTGAGATTAAGACAATCTCCGTCGGGAGTCTCTAAAAAAACATCTCCCTTACAGGAGTCAAGAGCCTTTATAAAATCTGCAAAGTCAACATCGTGGATTTCTAATTTAAACATAACAATACCTCCTGTTGTAATAGGATTAGCAAATGGATACCCTTTAGTCAAGATTATATCCTACCAGTTAAATATTGTCAAGTCACAGTTCGATAAATACTTGACAAAAGAGAGATTTTTTAATACTATTATTAGTAATGTATTTATATTTATTCGGAGGTCGTTTTATGAATAACAGCGAAAAGAGTATGGATACGATAGTTTCTCTTGCAAAGGCGAGGGGCTTTGTTTATTCAGGCTCGGAAATATATGGCGGACTTTCAAACTCATGGGACTACGGTCCGCTTGGCGTTGAGTTCAAGAATAATGTAAAAAAAGCTTGGTGGAAAAAGTTCGTTCAGGAGAACAAGTACAATGTCGGACTTGATTCGGCTATTATAATGAATCCTGAAACCTGGGTGACTTCAGGTCACGTAGGCGGTTTTTCCGATCCTCTTATGGACTGTAAATCCTGTCGCGCTCGTCACAGAGCAGACAAGCTTATTGAAGATTTCGGCGGTCACGCAGAGGGTATGACCTTCGAGCAGATGAGCGAATATATCAAGGAAAATAATATTGAATGTCCGGAGTGCGGCTCTAAGGATTTTACCGATATCAGAAAGTTCAACCTTATGTTCAAGACCTTCATCGGTGTCACTGAGGACGCTAAGAATGAGGTGTATCTCCGTCCCGAGACCGCACAAGGTATTTTTGTAAATTACGCAAACATACAGCGCTCTACCAGAAAGAAATTGCCTTTTGGTGTTTGCCAGATAGGTAAATCCTTCAGAAACGAGATTACCCCCGGTAACTTCATCTTCCGTACACGTGAGTTTGAGCAGATGGAGTGCGAGTTCTTCTGCGAGCCCGATACTGACCTTGACTGGTTCTATTATTGGAAGGATTTCTGCAAGAATTGGCTCCTTAATCTCGGTCTTCGTGAAGAGAACATTAGACTCCGCGATCACGAAAAGGAAGAACTTTCATTCTATTCAAAGGCTACTACAGATATCGAGTTTCTCTTCCCGTTTGGATGGGGAGAGCTTTGGGGTATTGCTGACCGTACGAATTACGACCTCGGACGTCATCAAGAAGCTAGTGGAAAGAGCCTTGAATACTTCGATCAAGAGAAAAATGAGCATTATGTGCCATATGTTGTCGAGCCTTCTCTCGGTGCGGACCGCGTTCTTCTTGCCTTCCTTTGCGATGCTTATGATGAAGAAAAGGATGAAAAGGGGGACACCCGTGTAGTTCTCCGTCTACATCCTGCTCTTGCGCCCTTCAAGTGCGCTGTTCTGCCCCTTTCTAAAAAGCTTGCCGAGCAGGCAGGAGAAGTATACGATATGCTTGCAAAGCATTTCATGGTTGATTACGATGATGCAGGCTCTATTGGTAAGCGTTACCGCCGTGAGGATGAGATAGGAACACCCTTCTGCATCACTTACGACTTTGATTCTGTAGAGGATGGCTGCGTTACAGTGCGCGACCGTGACACTATGGAACAGACAAGAGTTAAGATAGAAGAGCTTGTCTCATTTATTTCACAAAAATTACAATTTTAATTAAAAGAGCCCGTAAAGGGCTCTTTTGATTAGTTATTGAAAGAATCGCCGCTCTCGACTACGAAGAGTGTTTTGAGCATATATTATAGTATTTTTCCGCAAAAGTGCTCATTGCTTATGATATAATGCAATTGTAAAATTTTCACTATGAGGTGATAATATGTCATTTAACTTAAATCCCTTATTCTCGGACAATATGGTACTTGCAAAAGATAGACCTGTGCGCGTTTTCGGTGAGGGCGACTGTGAAGTAACAGCAAGCTTCCTCGGTGAAACAAAGACCGTAAAGTGTGAGGACGGCAAGTTTTTGTGTGAGCTTTCAGCTCCTACAGAATATGGCGGACCGTATGAGCTCACAGTATCTGCCGAGGGCAATACGTTTGCATTTAAAAATGTATATGTCGGAGAGGTAGTTATTTTGGGCGGCCAGTCAAATCTTCAGTTCAAGGTTTATCAATCGGCAACCGAAAAGAAAAAGGTACATCCTAACGACAAGCTTCGCTTCTTTATGCTTGAGCGCCCTGAAAAGGCGGATAATGAGCATAAGGAATTAAAAGAAGACGCAGAGGGTGAAGAGACAGAGACCATCTTCCCTGAGGACGGTTGGGTATTACACAAGAGGGATAATCTCGGTCAGTGGTCACTGCTCGGCACACGTATTGCCGAGTTTATCGTGCAGCGACGTGGCTGTGTAGTCGGTCTTATAGGCTGCTATCAGGGAGCATCAGCGGTTGAGAGCTGGCTTCCAAAAGAACTTAACAATATTCCGCCTTATGATAATATCCCGATTGAAAGCAAAAGAGCATATAATCATGTTAAATTCCCGTGCTGTACATGGAACGGAGATGGCTTCCTTTATGATTATATGTGGTCAAAGTTGCTTCCTTATTCAGTTAATAATATGGTATGGTATCAGGGCGAGGCGGATTCTATAGGTCCTGAAGCTACCCTTTATGACCACGAGATGAAGGAGCTTATTAACCGCTACCGTGAGGATATCAAGTTCCCCGAAATGCCGTTTATAGTTATACAGATAACCGATCTTGACTTAAGACAGGATGAGGATTGGAAAAATCTTCAAGCAGCACAGATGAGAATACCCGACCTTGTTGACAACTGTGTATGTGTTACTTCAAGCGATGTATGTGAGCATGACGACGTTCATCCGCCAACAAAGATTTATCTCGCTATGAAGGTAGTAGATGCTCTTGGATATTAAGGGCGGTTATAATGTCAAATTCTCTAGAATAAGCGCTTAAAAAATTGTCTTTCAAATTTATAAATTAAAGAGCTGAACTTTAAAAGTTCAGCTCTTTTGTCGTTTAATGTCTTTCGTCCGAGTCAAAGGTTTCGCAAAATCTTGCGGCAAATGACGCGGGTTCGCCGTGTTCGGTAAGGTGACCTACTTCGCTAAAACCGCAACAACGGAAAACGGCAATGCCTTTCTCCCGTTCCTCGGTCACAAATGTCGTAACAGAGGTGGTAAGAGCGCAGAAATGCTGCCAGAAAACGTAGGGCGAAAAGCCTGTAATATGGGACATTATAGCCGCGGTTACCGCGTAGTGACAGAAGAAAACTAAGGTGTCGCGGTTAGGGGAGATGGCGCGGTATATTCTGTCGTCCTTTTTATAGCCATGTTTTTCGAGTAAGAGGTCAATACCGTCGGCTACTTCCAAAAATCTTTCACGAACATCTCCCGAATCAAAAATGGGGTGGTCCATCCATTTGGCATTGTCGTAAAAGAGGTCCTGCTCTGTAAAGTAAGAGGGGAGAAGGTCCCACGGACCGCGTTCCTTACCTGTTGCGGGGTCGGCTATCTTTCCCGGAAATTCCCTGAGCCAGTCTTTTATTTCATAATCAAATCCGCAAACCTTTTTGGAGTATTTGCAGGTAAGCTCCGCCCTACCAAGAGGGGAGCAGTATACATAGTCGGGGTTTATTTCTTTCACTCGCTTTGCTAGAAGCTCAGCTTCACGTCGCCCCTTTTCGGTAAGCGAGTCATTAATATAATCGGGGTCACCGTGGCGAATAAAAACCAGTTTCATTTATTTCTCCAGAAGTCTGTCCATTATTGACGGACCGTGCTCAATAAACACGCCGGTTGAAGCGGCGGTCTTTTCAGTGAAAGTATCAACCCCTAAAACGGCTTTGCGGCTGTCATAAATGAGATAGGGAACAGGTTCACTTGAATGGGTCTTTGTAAGCAGAGGAGTAGGATGGTCAGGACATATAAGAATTCTGTAGTCCTCTCCACTTTTATCAAGGTAATCCTTTACAGTTTTAAGAACCTTTTGATCTATTATTTCAATAGCCTTTACCTTGTTTTCTGGCTCACAGCGATGACCGCACTCATCGGGGGCTTCAAGATGTATGTAAACAAGGTCATTACCGCTTTTAAACGCATTTATTCCCGCATTTGCTTTGCCTTCAAAGTTTGTATCAAGGTATCCTGTTGCACCCTCTACGTCGGGTGTTTGCATATTAGCACAAATACCGATACCCTTAAGAAGGTCAACCGCAGAAACAATAGCACCCGAAACGCCGTTTTTATCTTTAAAATCTTCGAGCGCAGGTTTTCTGCCCTCGCCCCAAAGCCAAATAGAGTTTGCGGGATTTTTACCCTCGGCTATACGTTTCTTATTTATCGGATGGTCTTTTAGTATATCATAACTTTTTTTCATAAGTTCAATAAGCGGGGCGGCAGTATCAGCCGTGCTTAAATATTCACCGACAACTCTTCCGCTTATATCGTGAGGAGGTGTCATGGTGCCAAGTTCTGTTGTACCGTTTGCAACAACAAGACAGTGTCTGTAAGAAACGCCGGAATAGAATTTATATATTTCGTTACCGAGTTTTTCTTCTACTGTCTTTATTATTTCTGCGGCTTCCTCGGTGGAGATATCGCCTGCGCAATAATCTACCATAGTCTTGTTGTCATAATTATCTTCATCGGAGAGGGTGACCGTGTTACAACGCAGGGCGACATCGGTAGGCTTTAATTCAACGCCGATGCTCGCGGCCTCTAAGGGAGAACGTCCTGTGTAGCATACAGCAGGGTCATAGCCGAGCACCGAAAGGTTGGCAACGTCGCTGCCAGGTTTTAAGCCTTTGGCAACAGTGCGGCAAAGACCGACTTCGGAAACCTTTGCGAGAGCATCCATAGTGGGTTTGTTCGCAATTTCCATCGGGGTTGCGCCGCCGAGATAATCGGATGGGGTATCGGCCATTCCGTCACATAAAATAACTAAATATTTCAAAAAAAAACCACCTTTTTATGAATGTATAAATATATTATAATACTGAAAACCTTTTGTGTAAAGAAAAAAGACTTTATAAAAGGCAAGTTTTATGTTAAAATTCTCTCAGGTGATGTTATGATACTTTCAAAACCCGAGATTTTGGCACCCGTAGGATCAGCAGATATGCTTTATGCTGCGGTAAGAGCAGGTGCGGATGCAGTCTATCTCGGACTGGATTCCTTTAATGCAAGACGAAATGCCGACAACTTTACTTTAGAGTCTCTCAAAAAGGCTGTAGAGTATTGCCATATTAGAGGAGTCAAGGTTTATCTTACATTAAATATCATAATAGGTGACAGCGAGCTTAAAGAAGCATTAGATCTTGCCGTCGCCGCGGCTGAGTGCGGCATAGACGCGGTTATATCTACCGATATCGGTTTTACAAATCTGCTCAAAAAAGCAGTACCTACCCTCGCCATACACGCATCTACCCAGATGACGGTGCATTCTCCCGCTGCTTTAAAAAGAATAAAAGATATGGGATTTGATAGGGTAGTAGTCTCTCGCGAGATGAGCAGACAAGAACTTAGCGACATTTGTGAGCAAGCTAAAAAACTCGGCTTAGAGGTTGAAGTTTTTGTTCATGGCGCGCTTTGCATGAGTATATCGGGACAGTGTCTGCTGTCAGCGATGCTTGGTGGCAGAAGCGGAAACAGAGGTCTTTGCGCGGGTCCCTGCCGTTTGCCGTTTGGATGTGACGGAGGCACAGGTTATGACTTGAGTTTAAAGGACCAGAGCCTTATTCCGTATCTTAATGAGTTGTGGGATATGGGCGTTGCATCATTTAAGATAGAGGGCAGAATGAAGCGCCCTGAATATGTCGCCGCGGCGGTATCAGCTTGCCGACATATGCTGGATGAGGGCAGTGTACCTGAGACGCTCAGCAAGGCATTGGAGGATGTGTTCTCACGCTCAGGATTTACCGACGGATATTATACCGGAAGACTTGGCAGAGATATGTTTGGTATCAGGACAAAAGAGGATGTACAAGCTTCAAACGATATAATAGCATCACTTCACGAGATATATCGAAATGAGTGCCAACGTATACCGCTTTTAGCCGATGTGAAGATAGTTTCAGGTCAGAAGATGACCCTTTCTCTGTCCGATTGGACACACTATGTAACCGTGTCAGGAAGTATTCCCGAAACCGCAATAAGCCGTCCGCTTGAGGACGAGACTGTGCGCGAAAAGATCGGTAAAACGGGAGGAACGCCGTATTATATTGAAAATATAAATATCGAGCTTGAAGAGGGCTTGTCAGTCAGGGTCTCAGAACTTAATGAGCTTCGACGAAATGCAATAGAAGAACTTGAAAAATTGCGTTCCAAGGTCGCAAAGACCGAAAAGTTTGAAGTAGTTTATCCTCAAAGGAAAAGACCCGAAAACAAAGAAATTAAGCGCGTAGTGCGTGTGGAGCATCCCGAACAACTCACAGACTCGGTAAAAAAAGCTGATTTGGTAGTGATACCTGCCGAAATGAAGCCAGATGCTTTCCCCACCGACAGCATTAAGTTTGCGGTCGAGCTTCCGAGAGCAATATTCAATGAAAGCGTAATAGTAAACCGTCTCAAGGCATGGAAAAAGGCAGGCGCAGAGGCGGCGTTCTGTGGCACTTTATCGGCGATAGAGCTTGCAAAAGAACAGGGTATTCCTCCAATCGGCGATTTCGGACTTAGTGTATATAATACAGCATCTGCCGAGTATTTTTCAGACTGTAAAGCGCTTGTGCTTTCTCCCGAAATGCTTTTATCCGATGCTGTAAGAATAGGTGGCGAAAAGCCACGCGGCATTATAAACTACGGCAAACTGCCACTGATGATAACGAGAAACTGTCCTCTGGTCAACGGAGGCGGTTGCGCATCATGCGAGAACGGCGGAGAACTTGTTGACCGCAAGGATACAAGATTCAAAGTTCGTTGCAGAAATGGTTGCAGCGAGCTTCTCAATTCCCGCCAGATTTGGCTTGCTGATAGAAAGGATGAGATGTCGGGATTGGATTTTGAGCTACTTTATTTCACCGATGAAACCGGTGACAGAGTAGATTCAGTAATTAAAGCATATGACGTTGGCTCAGAACCTGACTGTGAATACACACGCGGACTTTATTTCAGAGGAGTAGACTAATGGCAATTAAAGCAATACTCTTTGACCTCGACGGAACACTTCTGCCGATGGATCAGGACTATTTTATAGCAACCTATTTAAAGGGCCTTGCCGCAAAACTCGCGCCCTACGGTTATGACCCCGAAACCTTTATGCAAGGTATGTGGGCAGGGGTTAAGGCGATGATACTAAACGACGGAACAAAGACCAATGAAGAAGCATTCTGGGCAGTGTTCTGCGATATTGTAGGTAAAAACGCAAGAGAGGACGAGCCGACTTTTGAGAAGTTTTATCAAAACGAATTTCAGGAATATAAGGCTATCTGCGGATATGATGAAAATGCCGCCCAAACGGTAAAACTGTTGAAAGAAAAAGGCTATAGGGTAGCGCTTGCAACCAATCCACTCTTTCCGCGTATCGCAACCGAAAGCCGCATCCGTTGGGCAGGGCTCATGCCTTCTGATTTTGAGTTTTTTACTACCTATGAAAACTCCAAAAACTGCAAACCCAATCCCGATTATTATAGAGATGTAGCGGCAAAACTCAGTCTTGACCCCACTGAATGCCTTATGGTTGGCAACGACGTCCGCGACGATATGATAGCCGAAACAGTCGGTATGAAGGCCTTTCTCCTTACCGACTGCCTTATCAATATAAAGAATGTCGATATCTCAGGCTACCCGCAGGGCAGTTATAAAGAACTGCTCGAATATATCGAAACCTTATAAAACACTGTCCGTATTTTTGTACAACTGTTGCAACATAATTGAATCATATCAAACTTATCATAAGAGGTGAATTTGAATATGTCACTTAAAATATCAAAGTACAATTTTCAAGTGTTCAACTGCGATGCCGTGATAGATATCGTGACTGAAATTAGAAGAAAGCACGAAAATATAGGTGAATTTACGTCCACGCTAAAAAAACTAAATGGCAAAAAGACAATTAGGCGAACGAGAAAAGCGCTTTATTTAAGTCGTGCGTGGAATGACAATTATAAGTATGTAATTCATAGCGGATGGACATCTTATGAGAATCTTTGTCTTGGAACGGATAAACAATACTTTCGTTTGGCAATTGAAAGCGCTTTGAAGCTCGCAGACCAAAAAGGCTTTAAAACGGTATGTATCCCCATTATCGATTATGAAATTAAACGTTTTTCTGTGTCGCTTATTACGATCGAAGCCATAAAAGAGATAATGTGCTTTTTGAGATATAGCGATATGGATATAACTCTTGCTGTAGTCGACCCAGCGGCAAATATATCTCGGCTTGGTCGTATTGCCAGAGTGTGCGATTATATTGATTCTAAGTATCGCCCTAAGCCATCGGATAATATTCAGTATTCTCTACCGCCTACTCCACCGAAGTTAAAATATTCCGAGCGTGATACGAGCGCCGCCACAGAAGCGTTAGAAGAGCGGCTATCATCACTTGATGAGAGTTTTTCCTCAGCACTCTTTAAGCTTATCGATGAAAAGGGAATAAGCGATGTCGAGTGCTATAAAAGGGCAAATATCGACCGAAAACTTTTTTCGAAGATTCGTTGCGATGCAGGCTACAAGCCACGAAAGCATACCGCCTTTGCTCTGGCAATAGCGCTTCAGCTTGACCTTGCAGAGACCGAAAAGCTCCTTAAAACGGCAGGCTATGCTATCTCGCACAGCGAAAAGTCAGATGTAATAATCGAGTATTTCATAATTAATAAGAACTATAATATCCACGAAATAAACGAGACTCTGTATGCCTTTGATGAGAGACTTCTCGGAGCATAAAAATGTCGCTTTTAAAGCGACCAAAAACAATTTAACAATCGTTATAATATGATCGTAAGGTTCGAAAAGCCTTGCGGTCATATTTTTTTGGAGCAGACTATATGAGAAAGTATATTAACTTTTACTACGATATTAAGAAATTGGAATGTGAACTTAATCCGATTTATCAAAAACTGATGAGGGAGGTACAGTTATCAGCCAATGCCGATAAGCATTATTCGGGAAAGGTAGATATAACCGAACTTCTAAAGCCGTTCAGACACATTATGATTGATGAAAAATACAAGCTTATTGCTTATTCTTCATACGAGTATCACGGCCCGTTCGGTAAGGCTGTTGCAGTTGAGTCAGATAAGCCGACCCCTGATGTTTATTTGGAAATACCTAACTTTCTTTTTCAAAGAATAATACCTGAGGTCTGTTATCCTGTTAAGGAAGTGCTTTTTTGCGACGGAACACCTGAAGGCTTTTTTGAAGCTATCTTATTTGATGATATGCTTTGGAAACTTTTTAAAGGATATCATGAAGCGTATCTTGATAATTACATTTTTTCCTATAAAGAAATAAAAAAGGAGAAAGGATTTATATTAAAACTTGCTGACTGGATTCCAAAGTTTTATAAAAGCATGGAAGGAATAAGAGAAGATAAACAAGTAAGCAATTTACTGCTAATGAAAAAATTTCCGGATAAAAGTATTGCTCTGCAAAAATACTCTTTTTCAAACTGTTTTCCAAAGCGTTGGCAGACTGCCAAAGAATATTCACACATAGATTTTGAAATGAATAGATTTTCTGAAAGCAAACATTGTTGTTTTTATTCCTGCAAAGCCTTTTGCATAAGAGATGAGGAGTGAGACAATGAAGATTGAAACGCCCCAATATTTACAGGAAGAGGAGGTGCAAAACTTAATAGCTGAGCTTGAAAGAATGTGCTGGCATACGGATTTCAATAGATATGAGGCTTTAAATATTGCGCGTCAGCTTGATTTAAACCAAGTATTTCTCTCATCGACAAAGCGATACAGTTTTCCATACAAAACCACATTTTTAGAGGAAGCGGTAGAGAGCCTCAACATTCCGATGGTGGAGTTATTGCTGCAAAACGGTGCAGACCCGAACTTTATCGACCCGAAAGGCGAAGCCGATCACGTTTTTATGACAATGCTTTGCAGAGATTGGGAGAGAAAAGAAAATAATTCTAAAAGGCTGGAAATTATAGAGCTTATGCTGCGTTACGGCGCAGATCCGAATTCGAAAGATTTCGATGATGAGCTTATTCTTGACCATGCTACCGACATTTACAGTGAGTGTGATGGTGATGGACCGGAATATGCTGCCTCTATAGAGTATTTAGAGCGATTTATAATTATGCTTGTAGCCTACGGTGGCGACAGCCGTTATTTTCCTGTTAAGATATTACAGCCGCTTGATAAAAGCAATCTCGGTCAGTACAAACTAAAAAAGATTTTACCTTTCGAGCGAAAGGTTTTTCTCGGCGTTATCGTTGACGGGGAGGGGAAGACGGTGGCTTATGTGTAAAGTGTGGTATGAACTTCTGATATCAGATGAATTTATAGAATATTTTTCTGATGAGAATAACAGGTTTTATTCTGTCGAGGACAACAAGGTCGTTTTAGAGCCGATGTTTCAGAAATATAAGGATATTATCCACGGCATAACCTGCTTTATTGATTCAAAAACTCAGATTTACTCACGGTATCTACGCTTGATCGCGGTGCCGTCATGATGGGTGTGTCCGGTTTTCGGCGGATTACGTTTAAAAACAAAGACGCCAACAGCAATTCTGATTCCACTGCATTAGCTTAAGGTAAGTGCCTGTTTCATAGACAGGAGATGCGCGGGTGTTCGACTCTCCGCATGCGGTAAAAAGCGTCTTGAATACAATATAATTACGAATCGCTAACAATCGCCGAATATCTATACAGTCGGCAGATTCCCTTGCGGTTTTGTAATAAAAGACATCAACAGCAATAATTAATACAGACTGTATTTCTGCGAACGGTGTCTTGCTTCAATAAGATATTTACAGCAATTCTTATTTTCCGTAACGACATAATCGGGACTATCCTTTTAGGGTATGTTGGTTATTTCGTGGTTGGGGCAATCGCAGCCCTTTTCTTGCGAATTTACCTTGTCAAAAAATATCTTGAAATCGAATGTAATCGGTAACGGAAAGCGTCTTTACCGCGAATCTGGGCGATTATGTCGCAGCCGATTCTCATGCAGTTTACATTAAAGACGTTAACCGCAATTTTAGCAGGTAAGTTGCTCTCGGCTTTGTGCGAGAGTTGACGGAGTAATCCGTATGCAGTATATAGCGTCTTGATTTTATTAAAAGATGCAAGCCGTAAAGCCGAGGGCGATACTGAATGTACCTCAGCCGCCCGCATCTTGAAAAAACGTTTTTCTTCCCCAACGGCTATAGTTGCCTATTCAGGAGGTTAAGCGTATAAAGGCACATACAGCAATATTAAATTGTACGATGCGGTCTAGAAAACCGTCAACGAAACCCTGTTCTTTTTCCATTGTGCCTTGTATTTTTAAAGGAGTGATAGTATGTTAAACTATTTGAAAAATGAATCGAATAAAACACTCACCGAAAACGGCGCGGTAACTCTCAAGTCTACCGAGTCTGACTGTCTTGATCTTTTTGCTACCGTCGGCGCAATAAGACGCGCAGGGGAAAAGGAAATAATAGACCGTTTTATCCGTGCCTTTACAGAGGATAAAAATATTGCGATGAAGACCCTCTTTTTCGCACGTGATATAAGAGGTGGGCTTGGAGAGCGCAGAGTCTTCCGCGTAATACTTAAATGGCTTGCCGAAAATGAGCCTGAAGCTGTCCGAAAGAATTTAAAATACGTTGCCGAATACGGACGTTTCGATGACCTGCTCGTACTTTTCGGAACACAACTTGAAAACGATATGCTGGCTCTTATTAAAAAGCGGCTTAAAAAGGATATACTCGGCTTGATTTTTGGCGGCGAGGTCTCCATTCTTGCAAAGTGGCTGCCATCGGTAAATACCTCAAACAAAGAAGCGGTAATGAAGGGCAAAAGGATAGCCAAACACCTCGGAATGACCGATGCCAAGTACAGAAAGACCCTCTTGGCACTTCGCGCCCATATTCGTATAATCGAAAATAATCTCAGAGAAAAGGACTATACCTTTGATTACGAAAAGCAGCCCTCTAAGGCACTCTTCAAATACCGTGCCGCTTTTATGCGTAACGATAGCGAGAGATATGAGGATTTCCTTAAAAAGGTGTCGAAGGGCGAGGCAACGCTCAACGCCGCAACACTTGCCCCCTATGAGCTTGTAGACCCTTATCTTCGCAGAGATTGGCGCAATTGCAACGTATTCATGAAGGATATAACCGAAGAAGAGAAGAGGACACTCAATGCTACCTGGACATCTCTTACATCATTTGAAACCGAGGGAAATATCCTTCCAATAATCGACACCTCGGGCTCTATGTATGATTCCGGCAACCCCAGTGCGGCGTCGGTTGCGCTGTCGCTTGGTCTTTACCTTGCAGAGCATAATAAGGGGGTCTTCAAAAACCACTTTATCGAGTTTTCTAATAAACCCGAGCTGATTGAAATAAAGGGAGAGACCTTTGCCGACCGTCTCCGCTTTGTCACCTCGTTTTGCAAGGCGGCAGATACCAATATAGAAAAAGTCTTCGACATTGTCTTAACGGCGGTGGTAAACAACAATGTTCCACAAAGCGAGCTGCCCGAAAAAATCGTAATCATTTCCGATATGGAGTTTAACCATTGCGTAGATAATGCCGAGGCTACAAATTTTGAAAATGCCAAAAGTAAATTTGAAGCGGCAGGCTATAAGCTTCCCGAGCTTGTATTCTGGAACGTCGCAAGCCGTCACAGAAATCAGCCGGTCACTAAAAACGAGCAGGGCGTAGCACTAGTGTCGGGCTGTACGCCTCAGCTTTTCTCTGCGGTTGTAGACGGATCTCTTGAAGCAAAAACACCCTATGAGTTTATGCTCGAAGTACTCTGTAGCGAAAGATATGAAAAAATATCAGCCTAAAAAGTCGCACCTCGCATAACAGCGAGG
>JAZQER010000067.1:0-7037 GCA_045539095.1 Acutalibacteraceae bacterium
AAATCGGAGATTTTTATGAAAAAGAATTATCTTGAAACCGGAAAAATAGTCGGAACACACGGTATTCGCGGCGGGGTGCGTATACAGCCTTGGTGCGACTCGGCAGAGTTCCTTTGTTCTTTTAAAAAACTTTACTTAGACGAAAACGGAAAAGAAGAGGTTAAAATTACCTCATCAAAGCCGCACGGTAATATTGTCATAGCCACAATAAAAGGCGTTGACTCTATTGAACTGGCTGAGAGCTACCGCAACAGAGTCCTTTATATAGACAGAAAAGATGTTAAACTTGAAGAGGGCAGATATTTTATTGAAGATCTTATCGGTTGCAGCGTTTACGACGAGGATACAAACGAGCTTCTCGGAAATATCAGTGATGTATCGCAGACAGGCGCAAATGACGTCTGGCATATTGAGAAGAACGGCAGGGAATATCTAATTCCTAATATACCCGACATAGTAAAATCTGTAGATATTGACAATGAAAAAATAATTATCAAGCCGTTAAAGGGGATTTTTGATGATGAAGATTGATATAATGACCCTTTTTCCCGATATGTGCGAAGCGGTGCTCGGCGAGAGCATTATCGGTAGAGCACGAAAAGCGGGTAAGGTAGAAATCTCTTGCCATAATATCCGCGATTATTCGGGAAATAAACATAATAAGGTTGATGATACCCCCTACGGCGGCGGAATGGGAATGGTAATGTCGGCTACACCGATATATAATTGCTACAATTCACTCTACAATAGCGAAACTGACCAAAAGCCCCATCTTATATATCTTTCACCTAAGGGACGTACCTTCGATCAGAAAAAAGCAGTTGAGCTTTCAAAAAAAGAGCGAATAGTTTTACTTTGCGGTCACTATGAGGGTATAGATGAGCGAATTATTGAAACAATAGTTGATGAGGAAATCTCAGTCGGTGATTTTGTTCTTACGGGTGGAGAGCTTCCTGCTTTAGTTGTAACAGACGCTGTATGCAGAATGCTCCCGGGTGTCCTTGCCGACGATATTTGCTTTACCGAGGAGAGCCACTTTGACGGGCTGCTCGAATATCCGCAGTATACAAAGCCCGAGGTGTGGAACGACCTTCGAGTACCCGAGGTACTGCTCAGCGGCCATCACGCAAATATCGCTAAGTGGCGACGAGAGAAGGCTATAGAGGAAACGGCAAAACGCCGTCCTGATATGCTCATAAGAGCACCTCTCACGGAAAAGGAAAGACAGGCACTTAAAGACATTCTTGGCGAATAATTCACTTTGTTCAATAGTTATCCACTTTTTGTGTGATTTTGCACAAAATAAAAAGAATAAATTTTCTCTCTTTTGGATGAAAAAGAGAACTTGGATTTTTCTAATTGACGAAGGAATATATTGTGGTATAATAATAACAAATCACTACTGAGAGTGTATTTATTTAAAACTCTAGCGGTATACGAATTTTTATGAGGAGTATTTATTATGTGCGTTAAAGATGTAGTTATCAATAACCAGGTAGGACTTCACGCAAGACCTGCAACCTTCTTCATTCAGAAGGCTAACGAGTTCAAATCTTCCGTATGGGTAGAAAAGGAAGACAGACGCGTTAATGCGAAGAGCCTTCTCGGTGTTTTATCTCTCGGAATCGTTGGCGGAACTAAAATTCGTATAATAGTAGACGGCTCTGATGAAGAGGCTGCAATGAACGCTCTTGTAGACCTTGTAGAGAACGGTTTTAACAACTAAAACTAAAAAAATGCCGATATGCAAAAATATCGGCATTTTCTTCTTGATTTTTGTAAATGTTTGTGTTATACTAACATTCGCGTCAGAAATGAATACATAATTTATCCGGGTGTGGCTCAGTTTGGTAGAGCGCTTGAATGGGGTTCAAGAGGCCGCAGGTTCGACTCCTGTCACTCGGACCACTCTAAAACCGTGTAAACAAAGGGTTTGCACGGTTTTTTCTTTTTTCTTAACCGTTTTAAGTTCGTTTGTTTCTAACAGTTTTTCTAACACCTTTCAGAAGGCAGAAGCCATAGCTTCGGCAATAGACTTTTTTCTTTCAATATCGAGGTGTCCATAAACATTTGCGGTCATCTTGATATCAGAGTGACCTAACCATTCTTGAACATCCTTCAAAGTAAAGCCTTGTGACAACAGAATACTTGCACAACTGTGTCTTAAATCGTGAAAACGGATATATGGCAAGTTGTTCTTTTTGATGATACGCTCGAAGTGATGAGTTACAAAATCGGGTGTAAACGGTTTACCGTCTGACCAAACAAAAACATAAGGACTATCGGTATAGGCTTTTTTAAACTCCTTTTTATTCTTTTCCTGCCGAGCTCGTTCCTCAAGCAATAATTGTTTGATTTCGGGCACTAACGGAAAACCTCTATAACTGCTTTGATTTTTTGTCTTGTTTTTCTGCACAACAGTTTGAACTTTTACAACCGTATGAGCTATCTGAATGGTGTCGGTTTCAAAGTTTATACTATTCCACTGTAAACCGAGAACCTCGCTTCGCCTTAAACCATAAGTTGCAGTTATTTTAATGAGTAAATACAAAGGGTCATCTTTTGAAACAGAAAGCAAAGTATCAACTTGTGAAGCCGTGTAAAATGTCGGCTCTCTTCTGTTCATAGCAGGCAGGGTAACAAATTGGCAGGGGTTAACAGTTATCAACCCATTTTTCAGAGCTTCTTTCAAAGTTTGATTGATTATGTTTTTATGCAGCTTTAAAGAACGAGTAGATAAACCGCCTTTACCGTCAAGCCGTCCGTTTTTGGCTTTCTCGTTGATATAATTCTGAATAAGGTTTTTATCGACCTTTTGCAGAGGAATATCCTTAATTTGAAAATATGGGATAATATGAGAGTTTGCAAGGAGTTCATATCCTTGATAGGTTACTTCATCAACTGTCTTTTTAGACTCTTCGAGCCATATTTTCACGTACTCTGAAAAAAGCATATCCGAACTTATGACACCTTCTCGGCTTTCATAATATGCGATTTGTTCGCGCAGAAATTTTTCAGCTTTAGTTTTATTTCCTTTAACCGCAAGACCAGAGCATATCCATTTTTGTTTGCGTTTGCCGTTTTCGTATAAATTGATTACGGCATAATATTTGTCGTTTTTAACCTGTAGATTTCCTGTCATTGTAGTTGACTCCTTTCTTCGACAGTTTGAAATCTACCGTACTAAATATTTCCATACTGTGCCGATTTCAGATAATCATAAACACAGCACTTTGGAATTCTATAACACCGACCAATGCGGTGCGAGTGAATGATATTCTCTTTTAAGAGCTTATATGCAGTATTTTTACCAATCTGTAAAATTTCCATAAGCTCATATATTGTAAGAACATCGGAATAATCAGATAATTTCATTATACCTCCTTTCTAAGATGTGTCAACCATAGCCTATCCCCCTTTCATTCAAAAGTTTCTATGATTTCAATGTTCTCCTTAACATAGAAGGGAACAGACGTATCTTTGATTTCAAAATTTAAAAATTTAGTAATTCTGCGCCTTAAAGCTTCAAAAGATTTAGGCTCATCTGTCTGAATATTTGGATACTGTTTATCAAACGGTATGTTGCTTATAATGAATGCTTTTGTAAAGCAGGCAACTCTATCGGCATATCTTGCGGATAACTTGCAAGGGTAACCGTCTAGAATTTGAAGTAAATCTGTGATTGGTAGCGAACTACGGAACTCATCAAATAAAATTACATCTTGACCTTCGTAGGAGTCGAAAGGGTGTGTATAATTAGTAATCTTATATACGTTTTTATATCCGTATTTGTCCATAACGTAACGAGTTTTTCCCGTTTCTGTATCTCCGCAGATATATGTAATTTCAAGTATTCGGAATACATCGGAATATTCTTGCTCTTTGTAAGTCTGTCTCATTTTATCTAAGTGCGGAATTTTGTTAAGGTATGAGGGAAATGCTTCGATTATATCGATATTTGTGTATCCGTCTTTAATCATATGCATTTTATTGATTTTGAGCTTGTCGCACAGGCTACATATCCTCATTCTGTAAGCAATGTCGTCAATATTGACGGCTACATAGGAAAGTTTTTTCTACTTGAGTGGATAGGCGCTATCTGTACCCGTAAGTTCACAACCGACATTCAGCTTGTTAAAAGTATTGCTAAAGTACTGAAAAGGGGAGATGTTCTCGCGATGTATCCCGAGGCAAGATATTCTCCGGCAGGAACGCTTGCCTTCTTGCCCGATTCACTTGGAAAGCTTGGTAAGATGAATAAGGTGCCTGTGGTAGCAGTAGTACACCGCGGAAACCATCTTTATGCGCCGTTTTGGAACTTCCGTGACAAGCGAAAGGTTCCTTTCCATACAACCTTTACAAAAATCCTTACTCCTGAACAGATCAATGAAATGTCGGTAGATGAGATAAATGCAAAGCTTACTCACGATATTGAAAAGGGCTTTACTTTAGAGGGTGAATATAGGTCAGAACGCTATTATATCAACCGCCTGCCTATACAGACAAACTCCCTCCATGTGGAATATGATTTCGGCCCGCTAGGAAAGTTTGATTATATCGATATCTCCACCGAAAACGACTCTTTTTTATTGCCGTATACCCGATAAGGACATAATATCTAAACTTGCCTTTGCTACCGAGATATTGTATCAAAAAAGCTTAGAAGAATCAAAAAGTAAAACAACGGTATAACAAAAGAGCAATCTCAACAGAGATTGCTCTTTCAATTTATATTCCAAATACAAGCCAGATATAGATGTATGCGGGGATAATTGCTGCAAGGGTAAAGGGAATTCCTAGACGGAAGAAGTCCTTATTTTTGACTTCAAAACCTGCTTTTCTGAGTATTCCGATACCCGTGATATTTGCCGAAGCTCCGATAGGTGTGCAGTTACCGCCGAGAGTCGCGCCCGAAAGGAGTCCGAAATAAAGGGGAGTGAGCGCCGCGGGGTCAACACCGAGCGAGGGAGCCATACCTGTGATTATCGGTATCATAGTTGCAACATAGGGAATATTATCGATAAATGCCGACAGAATTACAGATGCCCAGACAATGATGGTGTAAAGCAGGAACATACTGTCACCGCCCGCACTTGCAAGTAGCTTACCCGCCTCGTCGATGGCACCCGAAGCTTCAAGTCCGCCGATCATGAGGAAGAGTCCGAGGAGAATTCCGATAGTCTCGAAATCTATATCCTTAAGCGGTGTTACAATAGCCGAAAAATTCTTTTTTCTGATAAAATTGTAGATAAGTCCGACTACAAGAAGCGCACAGCAGATAAGTCCGTTGGTCTCATCTGGCTTGTTCTCTACAAAAGACACCGAGATAAGCAGAGCAAGCATAGAAAGTAGCAAAGCTGTCGGAACATAATCGGTAACATTTGTGCGCTCGGTAGCTTTCGGAATAGCGCCCTTTTCTTTTCTGAAAAGGAATAAAAGAATAATTGCGGAAACTATAGCTCCAAGCTCGACAGCAACAAACATACCGGGCTTGCCGTTATATACGAAGAAGTCCAAAAAGCTCATATTAAGCTCGCTTCCCAGCATTATAGCGGTTGTATCGCCAACCAGAGTTGCGGCGCCTTGTAGGTTTGAAGAAACCGCGATTGCAATAATGAAGGGGACAGGGTTGACCTTCAACTTTTTGCATATCTCAAGCGCGATTGGAGCAACCATTAAAACGGTCGCAACATTGTCTACAAAAGCTGATATTATTCCTGCGAAAAGAGAAAGCGCTACAGCCGCCCATTGAACATTTGGAACCTTTTCCATAAGTAGATCGGCAAGAAGCGAGGGCATTCGGCTTTCAACAAAGAGAGCGACAAGCCCCATAGTTCCTGCAATCATCAGAATAACATTGAAGTCTATAGAGCCAAGAATATCGGCCGCGGGAAGTATGCCTGATGCAATAAAGATAATTCCTGAGGACAGTGCAATATAGGGGCGGTATTTTGAAAATACCAACATAAGAACATAGGTCAGTGCAAAAAGGACAATTGCGTATATCATATGATCTTCCTTCCAACCAAATATATATAAATGTTATGAGCTAAAATTATAAAAAAGTCAACAAATTGAAACAGAATATTTGATGGTATTAAGCAGACACTAAATATAAGAAAATTAGGGAAGTGACTTTATGAAAAAATTGGGGAAGAGAACAGTGGCATTTGATACACCGCCGTCGATAATTGCATCGGCTGGTATAGTAGGACCTAAAGAGAGCGAAGGACCGCTTTCGAAGGATTTTGACCGTTGTTTCAGCGACAGTATGATCGGTCAGGATTCCTGGGAGAAGGCAGAAAGCTATCTTCAAAAGCGGGCGGTAGAGCTGAGCCTTGTCAAAGCACACAGAAAACCCGAAGATATAGATATAATATTTGCGGGAGACCTATTGAATCAGTGTATAGCAAGCTCGTTTGGAATCAGGGATATGAGCATTCCTTTTGTTGGAGTTTATGGTGCGTGCTCTACTATGGCACTCAGCCTTATAAATGCCGCAATGTATGCCGAAAACATAAAAAACAGTACGGCTATAGCAGTAACATCGTCTCATTTCTGTTCGGCTGAACGCCAATACCGTTTTCCGCTTGAGTACGGTGGCGTCAGACCGCCAACAGCGCAGTGGACTGTCACGGGAGCGGGCGCTGCAGTAGTATCTGTATCAGAAAACCACCCGTCAATACACTCATTTACTGTCGGTAAAATAGTAGATATGGGCATCAAAGACGCAAACAATATGGGTGCAGCAATGGCACCTGATGATGTTAAAATAAGACCATACCCAACACATGAGGGTATGGTCTTTTTCTACACACAAATCCAGTATTTAAGGGGGTTTAGAGCACTTTTTAAGAGTTTTCTAATGCAAAAAATTGTCGAAAAAACTGTTAATAAAATTAGGTGTTAATCTTCATTTCATTAACACAAAAAGGAGGAATTATATGAATCTATACGAATCACTGTTATCGGAGTTTGGTTATAACAAGCCGATATTATTTTCAGAAATTAAATTTAATAATTGGTGTCCACAACAA
>JAZQER010000068.1:0-6790 GCA_045539095.1 Acutalibacteraceae bacterium
TTCCGAGCGTTGAGGAGTTCCCCTATACCATCCGCCTCGTTTCTGAGATTCTCTCTTCAAACGGCTCTACCTCTCAGGGCTCTATCTGCGGTTCTACTCTTGCTCTTATGGATGCAGGCGTTCCGATTAAAGCTCCCGTTGCAGGTATCTCCTGCGGACTTATTACCGAGGGTGACCGTTGGATGACAATGGTAGACATTCAGGGTCTTGAGGACTTCCACAGCGATATGGACTTCAAGGTAGCAGGTACCAAAGAGGGTATTACCGCTATCCAGATGGACCTTAAGGTTCACGGACTCACTCCCGAAATTATTAAGGAAGCACTTGCAAAGACTCATACTGCTCGTAACTATATCCTTGATGAGGTTATGCTGAAGGCTATCGCAGAGCCCCGTGCTGAGGTTTCCGAGTACGCTCCCAAGATGATTCAGACCAAGATCGACCCCGAGAAGATCCGCGAGGTTATCGGTTCGGGCGGAAAGGTTATTCAGAAGATTCAGGCTGACTGTGAGTGTAAGATTGATATCGACGATGACGGTAAGGTATTTATCACTGCCGTAAACGGAGATAACGCTAAGCGTGCTCTTATGATAGTTGAAACCATTGCCAATGACCCCGAGGTAGGTGCAATCTATCGCGGTCGCGTTACCCGCCTTATGACCTTTGGCGCATTTGTTGAGATAGCACCCGGCAAGGAAGGCCTTGTTCACATCTCTAAGCTCGATGTTAAGCGTACCGAAAAGGTTGAGGACGTTGTAAACGTTGGCGATGAGGTTATCGTAAAGGTTACCGAGATTGACGATCAGGGCAGAATCAATCTTTCTCGCCGCGACGCTCTTGTTGAAATTGAGGGCGCAGTTGTTGAAGACGACGGTGCAGAAGAGGAAAGAAAACCCCGCCGCCGTCAGGGCTTCCGCAATAGATAAATAAAAAAGACCTCGAAAGAGGTCTTTTTTTAGGGAAAAGGGAAAGGGGCAAATTCCCCTTAAACTTATCTTTTTATTAGGAGAAAATTATGTCAGAAATAAAACAAGAAATCTCCCGTCGGCGAACCTTTGCGATTATATCGCACCCGGATGCCGGTAAAACTACATTAACCGAAAAGCTTCTGCTTTACGGCAGAGCGATTCAGTCGGCGGGCAGTGTTAAGGGCAAGCAGAACGACAAGCACGCAGTTTCCGACTGGATGGATATTGAGAAAAAAAGAGGTATTTCTATCACCTCATCGGTTATGCAGTTCGACTATGACGGCTACTGCATCAACATTCTTGATACCCCGGGACATCAGGACTTCTCTGAGGACACCTACCGAACTCTCACTGCCGCTGACAGCGTTGTTATGGTTATCGACGCGGCGAAGGGTATTGAGCCGCAGACCAGAAAGCTTTTCAAGGTCTGTGCAATGCGCCATATTCCGATTTTTACATTTATTAATAAGATGGACCGAGAGGCAAGGGACTCCTTTGAGCTTTTAGATGAGCTTGAAAAAGAGTTTGGCATAGGCACATATCCGATGAACTGGCCTATCGGCTGCGGAGTTAATTTCAAGGGCGTTTTCGACAGAACAAAGCAGAGAATTCTCACTTTCGAGGACTCACACGCAGGTGGCAGCCGTATTGAAGCTATCGAATGTGAGCTTACCGACACAGAAAAGCTCGATAGCCTTATCGGTGAATATTCTCGCCGCGATCTCCAAGATGAGCTTGAATTAGTCGAGGGCGCAGGCTATGAATTCGACCTCGAAAAGGTTAGATGTGGTGAGCTTTCTCCCGTATTCTTCGGCTCTGCACTTAACAATTTCGGCGTTGAGCCCTTTCTTGAAAACTTCCTTAAAATGACGACCGAGCCGCTCAGCCATCGGTCGGGCGATACTATGATAGAGCCAACCGACGAGCGCTTTTCGGCGTTTGTTTTCAAGATTCAGGCGAATATGAACAAGGCTCACCGCGACAGAATTGCCTTTATGCGCATCTGTTCGGGTAAGTTTGAGAGAAGCAACGAATATTTCCACGTTCAGGGTAAAAAAATGATAAAGCTCTCCCGTCCTCAGCAAATGATGGCGCAGGACAGAGCCGTTATCGACACCGCCTACGCAGGTGATATCATCGGCGTCTTCGACCCCGGTATTTTTTCAATAGGAGACACTATCTGCGAAAAGGGAATGAAGGTAGAATATGCAGGAATACCCACCTTTGCGCCCGAAATTTTCTCTATCGTTGAGCAGATTGATTCGCTGAAAAGAAAGCAGTTCGACAAGGGTATCCGTCAGATTGCCCAAGAGGGCGCAATTCAGATGTTCTTCCTTCCAAATTCAGGTATGGAGCGCGTTTATGTTGGAGTTGTAGGTCAGCTTCAGCTTGAGGTGTTAGAGTCCCGAATGGAGTCTGAATACGGCGTAAAATATAACCGAATCGATACTCCGTTATCCCTCGTGCGCTTCGCCGAAACTACAGACGGTACAGAGCTTAGCGACTTAAATCTAATGCAGTCTACAAAGCTTGTTGAGGATGTAAAGGGAAGACCGCTGCTTCTCTTCACCGCAGAGTATGAAATAAACTGGGCACTTGATAAAAACCCCTCGCTCGTGCTGAAAGAATTTTCACAAGTGGAAGAATATTAATGACTTGACAATTGGTGCAGACCAAAAGGGATGTAAAAAATTACGGGTATTCGAGAAAGTATAAATCTCGGATACCCGTTAGTTATATAATGTGTTCACTTGTGAACGGGATGTATAGCATCCCTTTTTAACCCTTTTTTCGGCACTTGAGGTACTTTTGTACATCTAACGTGCCGAAAAAAGGGCTTCTGCATCCAATTCTCTGCGTCGTAAAAAGACCAGGTATAGTTTTTTAATAGGGAAGAGAGAAAGGAAAAAGGATTTTGTTGCATTTGAATTAAAACTATGGTAATATATTCTTGCAACATGAACTTAATGTTTTTATTCCGATACGGGGAAAATACCTTGGTAAAAGGTGTTTTCCTTATTTCCCGTGTCGGAAAGTTCGTGTTGCAGCTAAGGATAAACACTTTTTCGGCGCGTCCTTTCGGGGCGCGCTTTTTTATTTGAGGTAGTATATGATGAAAACAGTTAAACGCGTCATTGTTGCCGGATGCAGAGATTATACTAACTACGAGGAAGCTAAACATTTTATCGATTATTGCATATCGAAAATTAGAATAGATAATACAATAATAATTGTTTCAGGTGGTGCGAAAGGTGCCGATATGCTTGGGGAACGGTATGCCAGAGAAAATGGGTTTAGTGTCGAAAAATATATTCCCCATTGGGAAAAATACGGAAAGAGTGCCGGACCAAGAAGAAACAGAGAAATGGCGATGATATGTGATTTTGTAATATGTTTTTGGGACGGTAAAAGCCTTGGTACAAGGTCAATGATAGAAGAAGCTAGACTTTTTAATAAGCCTATAAGGATTAAGCAAATATAAAACCGATACTAGTGCCTGCATAAAAATAACCGCTCTTTCGAGCGGTTTATTTTTATGCGTTTTCGCTTTCGAATTTCTTTATGAATTCGCAAAGGGCTTCGACTCCCTCGGTCGGCATTGCGTTATAGATAGAAGCACGCATACCACCAACTGAACGGTGACCCTTAAGATTTGCAAAGCCTGCGGCTGCAGATTCCTTTACAAACTTAGCGTTGATTTCGTCATCCTCTGCACGGAAGGTAACATTCATCATAGAACGGCTGTTTTCCTTTACGGGGTTAGAGAATAGCTTGGACTTATCAAGGCAGTCATAAAGCATCTGAGCCTTCTTCTCGTTTATCTTCTTCATTTCTTCAAGTCCGCCGAGGTTCTTTATCCACTTAAGAACAAGACCGCAGACATAGATGGGATAGCAGGGGGGAGTATTGTACATAGAATCGTTTTCTGCCATGGTAGCATAGTTGCACATTGTAGGAACGAAATCTGCAAGCTCTGCAGAGAGAAGGTCTTCGCGTGCAATTACGATGGTAAGACCCGCGGGAGCAACATTCTTCTGTGCGCCTGCATAGATAAGACCGAACTTGGAAACATCAACAGGCTCGGACAAAATGCAAGAAGACATATCGGCAACAAGCGGAACATCGCCTGTGTCCGGAATGTAACCCCACTTTGTTCCGAAAATGGTGTTATTAAAGCAGATGTGAACATAGTCGGCATCCGCACGGAGATCAAGCTCATTCTGTTCAGGGATACGGGTAAAATTCTCTTCCTTGGTAGTAGCAGCAAGATGAGCGTCACCGTACTTCTGAGCTTCCTTATAAGCCTTGCCCGAGAACTGACCTGTAACTATGTAGTCAGCCTTTCCGGTCTTCATAAGGTTCATACATACGTTTGCAAACTGCATAGATGCGCCGCCCTGTAAGAACATAACCTTATAATTATCGGGTATGCTCATAACCTCACGGAGAAGAGCCTCGGCATCCTTGATGATAGCGTCGTAAACCTTTGAGCGGTGGCTCATTTCCATAACGCTCATGCCTGAACCCTTATAGTTCATCATATCGTCGCGCGCTTCCTCAAGAACTGACACGGGAAGCATAGACGGACCTGCCGAAAAGTTGTAAATTCTGTCGTACATTATGTTTTCCTCCAATATGTAACCAACGGTCTTGTGCCGTTAAAATAGATATTAACATTATATTATATTTATTTTATGATTGCAATATCTTTTTGTGAGAAAAATAACATAATTGGATAATTCTATTATGATTCACTATAATACTTTATCGCTCTTTGCATAAAATCCTCAGTAACTGAAAAATGCTCGGCAAGAGAAGCGACAGACTCGTATCCCTGCCTCACGGCTTCTTTAAGGAGAGAATGAGGGACAAGAGTTTTAATAGCCCAGATGTCAGCCTTCAATTCAAACCTTTTACGGTATAAAAGGGGAGAGCCGAGCTCATAAAGGCTGTCGGTAGAAAGATGTCCGAGCTCGTGCGCGAGCAGGACACGCTCCTCTGCCGAGCCGGAGCGCACCGCCTTGTCAACGGCGATGTATTTTTTATCGCCAACGCGGATACAAAAGGCTTTTGTGTGGGGAAGCTCTGAGAAGCCTATGTCAATGCCGGAACGCTCGGCTATTTTATATAGTTTGCTTGTTTCCATTTTCACGCTCCATTATATATGCGGCGTACTTTTTTACCTCATTAACCATTTCATCGGTAACGCCCTCAAGACCGCCGAAAAGACCAATTTTAAGACTCTGATTATCGGGGGTTACAAGCTCTCCTGTAAGAAGATATTCAACGCTGCAGGAAAAATGCTCCGATATCTTTTTAAGCGTCGCAGCAGAAAGCGTCTTGTTTCTGCCCATCTTAAAGTCGGTCATAGATGCCCTCGGTATGCTGCAGAGCTTGCACATTTCGGTAATGTTCAGACTCCTGCTTTTGCATAATGCTTCAATTCTTTCATATACCTCGTTCATAAAAACTTCCTCGCTTACAATAAATTTTAAATTAATTATAAATCATTCAATGTACGCTTTATGTCGCAGTATGGCAATAAAAAATCTCTTTTATAAATAAAAATAATGTAGAAAAATGTCGATGTAAAGCTTAAAAAAATAAGCCATTGTACAAACAATTGTACACATACTGAAATCAGTAAAAAATGTCCTTGACAGTTACTGAGATACATAATATAATCGTCACAGAATTACTGAAACGCGTAATTTATTCGACATTTATCTGCATTATATTACATAATTCCGTAAATGTCAATATAATATTTAAGGAGGACAAAAGTATGTACCGTTGTCAGGACTGTGAAAAGACCTTTAGATATGTTGAGGTGGTATTTGAAAAGCACGACCTTAATTCTCCGCCCTACGAAAGGATAAAGAGGTGTCCGTTCTGCAAAAGCCAAAGCTTTATATCGTACCGCGAGCTTTATTGCGGATGTTGCGGCGCGCCGACTGCTGACGGCAAGGAATATTGCAACGATTCCTGCCGTAGGGTGGGTGAGGCAATGAAGGAGGCAGAGAAAAAGAAGGCGCAGCTCATCAGAAATTTTGATGTAAGCCGCGCAATAAAAGAGGTGGAGGAATATAACCGTCTACACAAAACAAAGTTATCCTATGGAAGATATTTTTACCTGAAAGAGAGTGGAAAGCTTGATGACTGTAAATGAGATGAAGAATTATTTGGCGGGTTATCAGAGACTTATGCAGAGGTCTAAAAAGCTTATGCGCGAGATAGAAACATTTCCGCAGGACAAGTCTTTTTTGGAGCCGTTGCTTTTAAATATTACCTCTACCGCCGAGGATATAAGCCTCAAGATATCTGCCGTAAAGAACACCGATCACAGAGAGCTGCTGTGCAGAAAGTACATAAACGGTGAAACGCTTGAGCAGATAGGTGAGAGCATGTGTTATTCTCCGCGCCACGTGCAGAGAATGCTAAACAGTGCAGTGGCATCAATGTCGGAGGTAGATATCTTTGATAAATGATAGAAGCTATACTCAGTTTCCAAACCACCTACTCGAAGCGCTTATGTCGGCAGAGCTTACGTCAAGTGAATTGAAGATCGTTCTTGCAATAATAAGAAAAACCTTCGGGTATCATAAGGAGTGTGAGATCGTTTCACTCACAGCACTTTGTGGTTGCACGGGACGTTCGCTTTCGATAGTTTCAAAGTCACTAAAAAAATTAATAGACAAAAATATTGTGACCGAAGTGACAAAGCCTGAATTTTTAAATGGCAGAACATTAGCGGTAAATGAAGCGGTAGAAGAGTGGAATTTCCAAAAGGAAAGAGTAGTCAGGGAGGAAAGAGAAAGACT
>JAZQER010000069.1:0-3776 GCA_045539095.1 Acutalibacteraceae bacterium
CTCTGTCCTCTGCTTTCACCGGTAAGGATCAAAATTTCTTCCATACCGCTGTCGGCAATGACCTTCATCTCTTTTTCGATCTGTTCCATACTAAGCTTCATACGTTTGATATGGTTGTAGCAGTTGAACCCACAATACACACAGTAATTCTCGCAGTAATTGGCTATGTAGAGAGGGGTAAACAGATAAACGGTGTTGCCAAAGTGCTTGCTTGTTTCAAGTCGTGCTCTCTGCGCCATCTGCTCAAGGAATGGCTCTGCCGCAGGAGATAGGAGTGCCTTGAAATCTTCAATAGTGCAATTGTCGTGTTCCAAAGCTGCCTTTACGTCGTCGGCAGTGTACTTTGAATAATCATAGGAGTCCATCTGCGCCATCACATTTACGCACACATCCGATTCGATCACTTCCATCCCAGGCAGATATTTCATATGGTTTTTGCGTGAGGAAGGATCGGTTTCAAGGCGATGTTTTTTTGCGAGTGCTTCCGGCGACAAATGCTCCGAATCTACAAAAAATTGATTTTCCATAGCTTTCTCCTTAATCTCTGAGGAAGCCTGTCAGCGGATCGGAAGCAGATGCGCCTCTCGTCAGCACTCTGCCAAGACCGGAAAGGTATGCTTTACGTCCTGCTTCGATAGCATTTTTGAAAGCAGAAGCCATCATGGTCAGGTCACCTGCAGTTGCAAGTGCGGTGTTTGCCATAATAGCGGCGGCACCCATTTCCATCGCTTCACAAGCCTGCGAAGGTCTGCCAATACCGGCATCCACAATAATAGGCAGGTCAATTTCGTCAATAAGGATTTGAATAAACTCTTTCGTTGCAAGTCCTTTGTTGGAACCGATAGGAGATGCCAAGGGCATAACGGAAGCTGCACCTGCGTTTACAAGGCCACGGGCTACGTTGAGATCGGGATACATATACGGCATAACCACAAAGCCTTCTTTTGCGAGGATTTCGGTTGCCTTGATGGTTTCCTGATTGTCGGGAAGCAAATACTTGGAATCACGCATAATCTCAATTTTTACGAAATTACCACAGCCAAGCTCACGGGCAAGACGAGCAATGCGGACTGCTTCTTCAGCATTTCTTGCGCCGCTGGTGTTGGGAAGCAAGGTGATTCCTTCGGGAATATAATCAAGGATGCTTTCTTGTTCTTTGGTGTTTGCACGGCGAACCGCAAGAGTGATAATTTCTGCACCTGCATCCTTTACAGCCGCTTCAATCAGCTTCATAGAATACTTACCGGAGCCGAGAATAAAGCGGGAGTTGAATTCATGTCCGCCAATAATCAGTTTGTCATTATTCATTTATGTTTCCTTCTTTCTTTAAGTTTCAAATTCACCTGCTAAAATACTCAGGACTGTATGTGCCTGATGTGCAGCGCAGAGCATTACACGGGAAGAGATAAGACTGCCTGCCTCTGATACATCGCTTGCTCCATCACCGCATAGATAAAATCTTTTAGACACCTTTCGTGTTTGAATTGTGTTTGCACTACCCATTCCTGCCATTCCCGAAGCTGCCACAAGATATTTGTCGGGCATTGTTTCAAGCACAAGATTAGTAAGCATCGCCTTGCACTCAGCATCGTCAAAGGCTTCGCAGATAATATCTGCACCTTGTAGCAGATGGTCGGCGTTTTCTTCTGCAACTCTTTCAGTATGCGTTTCAAGAGTAACATACGGAGCGACCTCTAAAAGGTTGTCCCGCAAGGCATCCGTCTTGGTCATCCCAATCTGATTTGCTTTATATTGCTGACGGTGCAAATTGGTGATATCCACCCTATCAAAATCAATCAGGATCAGATTACCGACACCAGCACGGGCAAGGGCTATGGCAATATTGGAACCAAGCCCACCAAGACCGCACACGGCTACTGTTGCTGACGAAAATTTCTTTTGCACAGCTTCACCTTGTCGCTCGCACAAAGCCTTGTTCCATTCATCTTTCGTTGGAATCAGATTAACCACCTCCCACAAAGCTGACGACCTCTACGCTGTCGCCGTCTTTCAAAACGGTTTCGCTATACTGCGCTTTCGGTACAATATCTCCGTTACGCTCTACTGCGATCCGCTTGGGATCATAATTTGTAGTTGCAAGATATTCCGCCACTGTCTTACCTGCAATATTCAGTTCCTCGCCGTTGGTCTTTACCATAAAAACACCTCCAAAAACAACAAAAAAGGAAGCTACCGATTTGGTAACTTCCTTAATGTCTTTGTTATTCCTAATATCCTTGTATCAGGCGTCCCTACGTTGGCATTATCCAAATCAGGTTCTCGGTCGAAGGTCACACCTTCCTCTCAGCCTGTTATACAAGCTCCCGTTGATTCAATTGTCTCATTTATTATACACCCATTTACAGAAAAATGCAATAGGTTTTAAGAAAGACGCAAAAGATTCACAATTTGCGAACTTTTTGCTTGACTAATTCACCACACATAGCTCCACCGATTATAAGCACTGCGCCTATAATCTGTAACGGTAACATCGTTTCCTGTAGGAAGATGACCGAAAAAATCACCGCTGACAGAGGCTCTAAATATCCGCAAATAGCCACCGTCTGTACTTTTAACTTGCCGATTGAAGAAAAGTAAAAATAACAGCCGATGCCCGTATTCAGCAGACCAAGGATAAATATCGACACGATATTCGTTGGAGCAATCTGCATAGCGTAACCTTGCTTTAACCCCACAAACATCGCTACTGTTAAAAATGCTATGGTAAGCTGCAACGTGGAATTTTCAAGTCCTACAATATCCTTTGCCTTCTTGTTGCAGATAACCATAAAGGCATACATAACAGCAGAGAGCAGACCACAGGTAATGCCAAATATATCTCCCTTGCCATCAAAGGCATTTCCGTTTATCAACACCACGCCGACAACTACAGCAAGAAAACCAAGCACTTTATTTACTGTGAGCAGTTCCTTGAACAGCAAAGGCGATAAAGCCATTACGATAACCGGACCGCAGTAATATAAAAGCGAAGCGATACTGACACCGATCCGAGCGTATGCTTCGTATAGGAACATCCAACTTGTCCCCATAGCAATACCTGATACCGCAAGGAACAGAAACTGCTTTTTATGTTTATAAAAAGTTAATTTTCCGCCGCTGATAAAGAAAATAGCAATCAGCAGGATACTGCCTATCAGAGTGCGAAGCAGGACAATGTTCTGACTGCTTAAATCAATGAAACTCGCTACAATACCGTTTGAGCCGAACAGAAGTAAAGCAAATATGTATTTGAAGAATGCCTTGTTATTCATACGATACCTCTTGTAATTGAACTGAAAATAGTATATCATAATATCAAGCATAACAAAAGCGAATGTTTGTAATGTTCAAAATCACAATTTAGAATAGGTGTTCTTTATGGATATGAATCTACAAAAATATCTCTCGTTTGTAAAAACGGTGGAATACGGCAGTTTTACAAAGGCAGCGGAGATATTAAACTACACACAATCGGGCATCAGCAGAATGATAGCCGACCTTGAAAAAGAATGGGGCGTAACGCTTCTTGAACGAAGTAAATACGGTGTAAAACCTACGAGTGACGGTATGAAGCTGTTGCCATACGCTCAAAACCTCTGTGCCGATTTTGATAAACTGAAAATGCAGGTGGATGAGCTGAACGGCTTACAATCGGGACTGATCCGCATCGGTACGTTTTCAAGCGTGGCAACTCATTGGTTGCCGAACATCATAAAAGAGTTTCAGAAGGACTATCCCAATATCGACTATGAACTTTTACTCGGTGACTATACCGA
>JAZQER010000070.1:0-2989 GCA_045539095.1 Acutalibacteraceae bacterium
TGCTGCTGTTCAAAAATGAGACGCACAACCATCCCACTGAAATTGAACCCTTCGGCGGTGCTGCTACCTGTATCGGCGGGGCTATCCGCGACCCGCTTTCGGGCCGTTCATACGTCTATGCCGCAATGCGCGTAACCGGCGCGGCTGATCCGCTTCGCCCCATAAATGAGACACTTGAGGGCAAGCTTCCCCAGAGAAAAATCGTTACAACCGCTGCTGCAGGCTATTCCTCCTACGGTAACCAGATCGGTCTTGCAACGGGTCAGGTAGATGAGCTTTATCACGATGGCTATGCCGCAAAGAGAATGGAGATCGGCGCGGTTATCGCAGCTGCTCCTGCTGAGAATGTACGCCGCGAGCGTCCCGAGGACGGAGATATTGTTATACTCCTCGGCGGCAGAACGGGTCGTGACGGCTGTGGCGGTGCTACAGGCTCTTCAAAATCTCATACCGTCGAATCACTTGAGTCTTGCGGTGCAGAGGTACAAAAGGGTAATGCCCCTGAAGAGAGAAAACTTCAGCGTCTTTTCCGCAACCCCGAAGCCTCACGCCTTATCAAGCGTTGTAATGACTTTGGCGCAGGCGGTGTATCTGTCGCAGTTGGTGAGCTTGCAGACGGTCTTGTTATCGACCTCAACGCCGTTCCGAAGAAGTATGACGGACTTGACGGCACCGAGCTCGCAATTTCTGAGTCGCAGGAGAGAATGGCAGTAGTTGTCGAGGCAAAGGATGTTGAGGCATTTAAAGCCCTCGCTGACACGGAAAATCTTGAGGCTACCGTTGTTGCACGTGTTACCGAGGAAGCAAGACTCGTTATGAACTGGAACGGTAAGGCCATATGCGACATCTCCCGTGAGTTCTTAAATTCCAACGGTGCGCCCAAATCTATAGACGTAAAAGCTAAAAAACCCGAGGCTTATGAAAAGGTTGTCGGTGACGACTTTGTTGCTGAATATATGACTCTCGCCGCAGACCTTAATGTCTGCTCAAAGCGCGGTCTTTCCGAACGTTTCGACTCTACAATAGGCGCAGGTACTGTCTTAATGCCTTTTGGTGGTCGCAATCAGCAGACACCCATTCAAGCAATGGTACATAAGGTCTCTGTTGAAAAACAGGATACAAAGACCTGCTCACTTATGAGTTGGGGCTACAACCCCTATATTGCAGAGAAAAGTCCCTATCATTCGGCTTATCTCGCAGTTGTAGAGTCGGTTTCCAAGCTTATCGCTACAGGAGCAAAGTTTGAGGATGTATATCTAACATTCCAGGAGTACTTTGAGCGTCCTCGCCGTGAGGCTGAGCGCTGGGGCAAGCCCTTTGCCGCCCTCCTCGGTGCATTTAAAGCTCAGGTTGAACTCGGAATTGCCGCAATAGGCGGTAAGGACTCTATGTCAGGCTCGTTTGAAGACTTAGACGTTCCACCAACCCTTGTTTCCTTTGCCGTAACAACAGAGGATATAGACAATATCATCTCTCCTGAGTTCAAGGGAGCAGACCACAAGGTCGTACTACTCCGTCCCGACTATGATGAGAACGGACTTCCTGTGACCGAATCGCTTCTTAAGGTTTATGATAAGGTCCATGAGCTTGTAACAAGTGGAAAGTGTGTTGCCGCTTATACTCCCACCTTCGGCGGAATAGCCGAAGCGGTTATGAAGATGAGTTTTGGAAACGGCATCGGCTTTGCTTTTGATGATGACGCCGATATGAAGGATATCTTTGGATATAATTATGGCTCATTTGTACTTGAACTTTGTGAAGATATTGACATCGGCCATGAACTAGGTGTTACTTTACCTGAAAATGTTATCCTCTATAAGGATAAGGCGGTTGACCTAGATACTCTCTTAAAGGCTTATGAGGACAAGCTTGAACCTGTCTATTCCTGCAATATTAAGCAAGGCAAGGGAGATATTGCTACATTCTCTTGCGGCGAAAAATCAACTGTTGCACCTAACATAAAGGTTGCAAAGCCAAAGGTGCTCATTCCTGTATTCCCCGGTACAAACTGCGAGTTTGATACCGCCAAGGCAATGGCGAGAGCAGGCGCAGAACCTGAGATAATCGTTATTAAGAATCTTACTGCCGCTGGTATTACAGAGTCGGTAGAGTACTTTGCAAAGCAGCTTAAAACCGCGCAGATGGTATTTATTCCGGGTGGCTTCTCGGGAGGAGACGAGCCTGACGGTTCAGGTAAATTTATTACTGCCTTCTTCAGAAACGGCGCAGTCAAGGAGCAGGTAAACGAGCTTCTTAAGAATAGAGACGGTCTTATGTGCGGTGTATGTAACGGCTTCCAGGCAATAATCAAGCTCGGTCTGGTACCTTTTGGTGAGATAATCGACACCGATGAGAATTGCCCGACCTTGACCTTCAACACAATCGGTCGCCACCAGTCTAGAATTGTCCGCACTCGTATAGCATCTACAAAGTCGCCTTGGCTGTCATCTTGCAACGTTGGTGACATTTACGATGTTCCGATTTCTCACGGCGAGGGTAAATTCTGGGCAAGCGATGAGATCATTACAAAGCTTGCTGCAAACGGACAGATTGCTACACAGTATGTTGACTTAAATGGTAATCCCACCTCGGATATTCGTTTTAATCCCAATGATTCAGCCGCCGCTATTGAGGGTATTCTTTCTCCCGACGGCAGAGTCTTCGGTAAAATGGGCCACTCCGAAAGGTGGGGACAGGGACTCTATAAAAATGTCGAGGGTAACTACGATATGAAGATGTTTGAATCTGCAGTAAACTATTTTAAGATTTAAATATAGCGAAAAAACATCCACCCGCCAATTGCGGGTGGATGTTTTTTGTGTCAGCTTATTTTTTTATCTTTTTTCTAAATACGAGGAAATACCACGCGGCACCTTCGCCTAACAGCAGTACAACAACAAGTACAATAAATACTATTAATAAAACTTTTGGGCTATTGTTTTCTTTAGCAACATCCTCCACATGTATCTCTGCCAAAACATATGTGCTG
>JAZQER010000071.1:0-5457 GCA_045539095.1 Acutalibacteraceae bacterium
TGTTTGTGTTACAGTTTTCATGACGAATGGTTTATCCTCCTGTACGTTTTGATTTGAGCAACTTAACTGTAACACAGGATTTTCCATTCGTCACTCTTTTTTTATTCGTTACTGTAACACATCTATTGTAAACCTACAAACATAAATATATTAAATTACTGTTAACATATTGATTATATTATGCATTTATATTATAATAAATTATCATTGCACGTGAGGGTGGTGTATTCAGACTGGAAAACTATTCGCTTTTTACCGAAGACATTATAAAAAATATAAAGAGTAGCGGACAAAGGCCTAGTCTGTTGCTTCACGTGTGTTGCGCCCCTTGTGGAAGCTATGTGCTTGAGTATCTCGAAAAATTTTTTGATATTACTCTTTATTTTTACAACCCCAATATTTCTCCAATTGAAGAATATACCTATAGGCTTGACGAGTTGAAAAGATTTGTTAACGAGACGGGAAGCAGAGCTGTGATAAAAGAGGGCGAGTATGAGCCTAAAAAATTTTTGGAGATAGCAAAAGGACTCGAGCAAGAGGCCGAGGGGGGAGAGAGGTGCTTTAAGTGCTACCGTCTTAGACTTTCAAAAAGCGCAGACTATGCTGCCACGCACGGTTTTGATTATTTCACTACCACACTTTCTATAAGCCCATATAAAAATGCTCAGAAGCTGAACAGTATAGGCGGCGAGATAGCAGCCACACTCGGAATAAATTATTTATATTCTGATTTTAAGAAAAAGAACGGATATAAGCGGTCTATTGAACTTTCACGGGAGTACGGTCTTTACCGACAGGACTATTGCGGATGTATTTTTTCAGCTGTGGCAAGACAAAAACAGAAAACCGAATAAAAAGTTGCATAAAGGTATTGACAATAGCGCTTTAATGTGTTAAAATGACATCAAATTTTTTTTAGGAGAAGCGTTATGGTAAGTTTTGGATTTGCAAACATAATCCTACTATCTGTCGTGGTCGTGCTAATTTGCAACGGTCAATTTAGGTTTGCCCAAAGACAGAGATAATTTACTGTAATTCTTGGTTTTCTGGATTTCACAGAGAATTATTATTCAGAGTCTATGGCAGAACCGGCAGCCATAGACTTTTATTATTTTTGAAAGGATACTCTTTATGGAACTCACAGGCGCACAGATAATTATTGAAACCTTGATAGAGCAGGGATGTAAGACCGCTTTCGGTTATCCGGGTGGTGCTGTCCTTAATATCTATGATGAGCTTTACAATAATTCAGACAGAATAGAACATATCATCACAGCGCACGAGCAGGGCGCTGCCCATGCCGCTGACGGATATGCAAGAGCGACGGGTGAGGTCGGCGTAGTTATCGCAACCTCGGGTCCCGGTGCTACAAACCTTGTTACCGGAATCGCTACTGCTATGCTTGACTCGGTGCCCATCGTAGCAATTACGGGCAACGTTTCGACCGACCTTATCGGACGCGACTCCTTCCAGGAGGTCGATATTATGGGCATTACCATTCCGATAACAAAGCATAACTACTTTGTAAAGAATGTAGAAGATCTTGCCGACACAATTCGCGAGGCCTTTAAGATTGCAAAATCGGGCAGACCCGGTCCTGTACTTATCGACGTTCCGAAGGATGTTCAGATAGCAAAGTGCGAATATAACGTTCAACCTATTGAAGAACCCTTTACATATGAGGACGCAAGTGACGAGAATATCGAAGCGGCAGTCGAGGTAATCGGCGAAGCAAAAAGGCCTTATATTTACTGCGGCGGTGGCGTTATTATCAGCGACGCGGCAAAAGAGGTTGTGGAGCTATCTGAAAAGATTGACGCTCCCGTCGGCTGCAGTATGATGGGATTATCTGCTATTCCGTCCAACCATCCCAATGCCCTCGGTATGCAAGGTATGCACGGTACCTTTGCCGCCTCCCGCGCGATGGCAGAGGCAGATGTAATAATCGCCCTCGGCGTCCGCTTTTCGGACAGAGCAACAGGTAACAAGAAGAAGTTCGCTCATTCCGCAAGAATAATACATATTGATATTGAGCCTGCTGAGCTCGGAAAGAACATTCCTGCGTATCTTGGAATTATCGCAGATGTTAAAAAAACCTTGAAGACCATAAATGCAAAGGTCGAGGAAAAAAAGCACGACGAGTGGAAGTCAAAGGTTGAGGAATTTAAAAAGAGAAGCGAAAACCCGAACTTTAATCCTTCCGATATGCGTCCCTTCCAGATAATTGACTGTGTAAAGCGTTATGCAGAGCACGATACCGTTATAGCCACTGATGTAGGTCAGCATCAGATGTGGACCGCACAGAGATATAGGTTTGAAAAGCCACGTACATTTATTACAAGCGGCGGCCTCGGCACAATGGGCTATGGACTTGGCGCCGCAATCGGTGCTGCAAAGGGCTCGGGACAAAAAACAGTTCTCTTTACGGGCGATGGAAGCTTCGGTATGAATCTTAATGAGCTTGCAACTGCAGTAACATTCGATATCCCCGTAATCGTTGTCATTATGAATAACGGTGTTCTCGGAATGGTAAGACAGTGGCAGACAATCTTCTATCAGAAGCATTATTCAAACACCACCCTCGGCAGAAAGACAAACTTTAAAATGCTTGCTGAAGCATTTGGAGCAAAGGGCTACACCTGCAAGACAATGGATGAGTTTGAAAAGGCATTCTCCGAGGCCTATAAGGCAGGTGGCCCTGCTGTAATTGATTGCCATATCGATATGGATGAAATGGTTCTTCCCATGACACCTCCCGGTGGAACAATCGACCAGATAATCGTTAAGAAGAAAGATATAAATCTGTAAGGAGGAGAAACAATGAAACAGTTTGTAATTTCAATTCGCGTTATGAACAAATTCGGTGTTTTGACCCGAGTCGCTTCAATGTTCTCCCGCCGCGGCTTTAATATCGACAGCCTCACCGTTTCGGCAACCGAAACAGAGGGAATTTCCCGAATGACCGTTACAGCAACGGGCGACGAGTACACAAAAAAGCAGATAATTCTTCAGCTTAACCGACTTCACGAGGTTATTGAAATCAGCGAGATGCCTTATGAGAAAACACTTGCTCGAGAGCTTCTGCTTATCAAAATAAAGAACCACTCAGAGCACCATCAGGAGATTATGGATGCCGTAAATATTTTTAAGGCAAACATTATCGACTATGCGCCCGATTCCTTCTGCATTGAGGTAACGGGCGAGTCTACAAAGCTTGATACATTTATAAGCGTTATGAAACCCTTCGGCATTATAGAAATGTGCCGTACAGGTGTGGTTGCATTGCAGAGAGGGTCTGATTGCCTTCGTGAGATGGATATGACCTATCTGCGTGAATATAAAAAATAAGCAATTTCTTAAAAGAGAATTAAAAGGAGTAATTAAAAATGTCAAATCAAAGAATGTTTTACGAATCTGATTGTAACCTCGATCTTTTAAACGGTAAGACCGTTGCTATCATCGGTTACGGCTCACAGGGTCACGCTCACGCAAAGAACCTCCGCGATTCAGGTGTTAAGGTAATTATCGGCCTTTACACAGGTTCTAAGAGTGCCATCAAGGCTGAGGCTGAGGGCTTCGAGGTTTATACCACTGCTGAGGCTACCAAGAGAGCCGACATCGTGATGATTCTTATCAACGATGAGTATCAGGCTAAGGTTTATAAGAATGAAATCGCTCCCAATCTTCGTGAGGGCATGACCGTTGCTTTCGCACACGGCTTCAATATCCACTTCCAGCAGATCGTTGTTCGCGATGACTGTAACGTTATTATGATTGCTCCCAAGGGTCCCGGACACACAGTACGCAGTGAGTATCAGGTTGGCAAGGGTGTTCCTTGTCTCGTAGCAGTTCATCAGGATGCTACAGGTAATGCTCTTGAGCTTGGTCTGGCTTATGCGCTCGGTATCGGCGGCGCTCGTGCCGGCGTTCTTGAGACCACCTTCCGCACCGAGACTGAAACCGACCTCTTCGGTGAGCAGGCGGGTCTCTGCGGCGGCGTTTGCGCTCTTATGCAGGCAGGCTTTGAGACCCTCGTTGAGGCGGGCTACGACCCGAGAAACGCATACTTTGAGTGTATCCACGAGATGAAGCTCATCGTTGACCTTATCTATCAGTCAGGCTTTGCTGGAATGAGATATTCTGTTTCCAACACTGCTGAGTACGGCGACTATGTAACAGGTCCGAAGATCATCACCGAGGACACCAAGAAGACTATGAAGAAGATTCTTGCTGACATTCAGGACGGCTCCTTCGCTAAGGAATTCCTCCTCGATATGTCCGAGGCAGGCGGTCAGGCTCACTTCAAGGCAATGCGTAAGCTCGCAGCTGAGCACTGCTCCGAGAAGGTTGGCGAAGAGGTTAGAAAGCTTTACACCTGGAACGACGAAGAGAAGTTTATTAACAACTAAGGGCTTAGGGCCCAGGGATATGTGTGGGGCATACGCTCCACACATATCTGAAGAGAAATATAAAAGAGATGCAAAAGCTTTGGATTTGTTTTATATTTCTCTAACATTTTGGAGGTAAATATTATGAGAAGCGATATAATGAAAAAAGGCCCCGAGAGAGCACCTCAGCGCTCACTTTTAAAGGCAGCAGGATATTCTGATAACGAGATCAGAAAGCCACTAATCGGTATCGTTAATTCTTTTAATGAGATTGTCCCCGGTCACGTTCATCTTGAGCGTATTTCGAGAGCAGTCAAGGACGGTGTTCTTGCCGCGGGCGGTACGCCTATGGAGTTTAATACAATCGCAGTTTGCGATGGTCTTGCTATGGGACACGAGGGTATGAAATATTCTTTAGTCACCCGTGAGATAATTGCCGATAGCATTGAGTGTATGGCAAAGGCGCACGCCCTTGACGGACTTGTTTTCATCCCCAACTGTGATAAGATAGTACCTGGTATGCTTATGGCGGCTTGCCGACTTAATATCCCCGCTATTTTTGTTTCGGGTGGTCCGATGCTTTCTACCTGTGAATTTAATGGCAGGTCAATGGACTTAAACTCAGTTTTCGAAGCGGTTGGTGCTTATAAAAACGGAACTATAAATGAGGATGAGCTTTCCTTTGTTGAGGGTAATGCTTGCCCAGGTTGCGGCTCTTGTTCGGGTATGTTTACCGCAAACAGTATGAACTGCCTCTGTGAAGCGCTTGGAATAGCTCTTCGCGGCAACGGTACTATTCCTGCCGTTCACGGAGCCCGTCAGCGTCTTGCGAAGGCGGCAGGCGAGCAGATTATGACGCTTGTTGAGAAGGACATCAAGCCCCTTGATATAATCGACGAAAAGTCACTCAGAAATGCGCTGACCGTTGATATGGCGCTCGGCTGCTCGACCAACTCAGCCCTCCACCTCGCCGCAATAGCACACGAGGCAGGAATTGATTTCGATTTACATATGATTAACGAAATCAGCGAAAAGACCCCCAACCTCTGCCACCTTGCACCTGCAGGTC
>JAZQER010000072.1:0-20072 GCA_045539095.1 Acutalibacteraceae bacterium
GGTATTATGTCAGTAAAAATTATTGTAGATTCAACTGCGGATCTTATTGATTCAGTGAAAAAAAGAGTTACGGTTATTCCGCTGACCATTAGGTTCGGCGAAGAGGAGTATATTGACGGTATTACGATTACTCATAAGAAATTTTATGAAAAGCTTGTTGAAAGTGATGTGTTACCCACTACAAGTCAGGCAACTCCCGACAACTTTGAACAAGTATATCGAAAAATTAAGGAGAATGGCGATAGCGCGATTGTCATCACAATATCGTCAAAACTTTCAGGAACTTATCAGAGCGCGATTATTGCCGCTGAGGATTATGATAATATTTATGTTGTTGACAGTAAAACTGTTGCTATCGCTTCCGGAATACTGGTTGATTATGCTCTAAGACTTATTGATGCAGGAATGGCGGCAGATGATATTGCAAAAGAACTTGAAAAAGCAAGAGAGGATATAAGGCTCGTTGCTTTAGTTGATACGCTAGAATATCTGAAAAAAGGCGGAAGAATTTCAAAAACAGTTGCGTTTGCTGGAGGTCTGTTGTCGATTAAGCCTGTTATCAGCGTAGAAGACGGTGAAATTAAAATGCTTGGTACTGCAAGGGGATCAAAGCAGGCTAATAACCGTTTGATCACTGAAATACAAGAGGCTGGTGGTGTGAATTTCAACCGTCCGATACTCTTAGGGTACACAGGGTTATCCGATGCGCTTTTACAGAAATACATCGAGGACAGCGCACATATATGGGAAGGAAATGTCGAAGAGCTTGACGTTACAGTCGTAGGAAGCGTAGTCGGAACCCATGCGGGTCCCGGAGCCATTGCGGTAGCATTCTTTAAGGCCTAAATTAAAACAGCGCTTGAATTAGCGTGATACTCTTAGTGGAGTATCACGCAACTCTATTCGCCTAACGGCGAGTGATATTGCTTCACAGTGATATTATGCTGCGCATAGTGATATTGTCCTTCGGACAGTTTATGGCGAATAGAATATCACTAAACCCGTAAGGGTTTAATATCACTTTTGCAAAGCGAAAATATCACGCTGATGGTAGTCAGCATATCACTTAACAGACAAAAAAGAAAGAGAAGACTCGTTGCAATATACCGAAGTTATAAACGAATCTTCTCTTTTCTGTTGTTAGTGGGTCTTGGCTACTGCGGGGCTGCTTTTGTACTCACAAATGCGATGCCGGTTCTTAGTAGGAAATGAGTGCATTTTCAAGTTATCCGTTAAGAACATCACCCTTTTCAAGCGCTGTTTTAATTAGGTTAATTTTTAAGACTGTGCAGAGGAGCGGGAATCTGACCGCCACGGTTAATAAATTTAGCAGGTGAGTAGGTGCTGACCTTCATTACCGGACCGTTTCCGAGAAGCCCACCGAAATTCAGCTCTTCGCCGACATCTTTGCCTATTGCGGGAATAACACGCACTGCTGTTGTTTTTCCGTTCACCATACCGATAGCAGCTTCGTCTGCGATAATAGCTGAAATAACCTCGGGAGCAGTATCTCCGGGAATATTTATCATATCAAGACCTACCGAGCAAACCGCTGTCATAGCCTCGAGCTTTTCAATGGTGAGGGCGCCGATGGTTGCTGCGTGTATCATTCCTGCGTCTTCGGTAACAGGAATAAATGCACCCGAAAGTCCTCCAACTCTTGAAGAAGCCATTACACCACCTTTTTTAACTGCGTCATTCAATATTGCAAGTGCGGCGGTTGTTCCGCAAGCACCGCAACATTCAAGGCCGATCTCTTCAAGGATGTAGGCAACTGAATCACCGACGGCAGGAGTCGGAGCGAGTGACAGGTCAACTATACCGAAAGGATAACCTAGACGCTTTGATGCCTCCTGCGCTACAAGCTGACCCATACGGGTAATCTTGAAAGCAGTCTTTTTGATAAGTTCAGCAACGCCGGAAATATCAAGATCTTTAGATTTTGCGAGCGCCGCACGTACAACACCCGGACCTGATACACCGACATTGACTACAACATCGGGCTGACCGACACCGTGGAATGCACCAGCCATAAAGGGATTATCTTCAGGCGCGTTGCAGAATACTACAAGCTTTGCAGCGCCAATGCACTGACGGTCTGCAGTTAGCTCAGAAGCTTTCTTTACTGTTTTTCCCATAAGAGCGACTGCATCCATATTTATACCCGTCTTTGTTGAGCCGATATTTACCGATGCACATACATGATCGGTTACCGATAATGCTTCGGGAATGCTTTGGATAAGGGCTTTGTCTGCGCCTGCAAAGCCTTTTTCTACGAGAGCTGAGTATCCGCCGATAAAGTTAACGCCAACCTCTAAGGCGGCTTTTTCAAGTGCAATTGCAAACTTAACGGGGTTTTGGTCTTTGCATGGAGAGGCAACGATACCGATAGGTGTAACCGAAATGCGCTTGTTGATTATCGGAATTCCAAGTTCGGTCTCTATTTGCTCGCAAACGGGTACAAGGTTGTGTGCAGTGCGAACGATTTTTTCGTAGACCTTCTCACAAGCTTTATCAATATCGCTATCCATACAATCAAGAAGTGAAATACCAAGAGTTACAGTACGTATATCAAGGTTTTCATCCTGTATCATTTTAATTGTTTCAAGTATTTCGTGTGTGTTTATCATTTCTTATTCACCGATTAAATTCTATGCATTGAATTGAAGATATCTTCGTGCATTACGTTTATCTCTAAAGCTGATGCGCGTCCCAACTCAGCCATCTCATGTTTAAAAAGAGCAAAATCAACATTAAGCTTTGATATATCTGTAAGCATTATCATACAGAACATATCATCAAAAATGGTCTGTGATACATCGTTTATGTTTACGTCGTGCGCCGCGCATTTAGCAGATACGGCATTCAGTATACCGACCTTATCTTTTCCAACAACGGTAATTATAGCTTTCATTTTTATCTCTCCTTAAGAAATGATTATTGTGATAATATTAACACAGTTAAGATTAAAAGTAAATAAATTCTTGTATATTAGGAAAGAAAATGGTATTATATTGAAGAATAGGAGGTATTGATTTATGAATACTAAACTTTTAAAGCTTTTGGGAAACAATGCGCGATATTCAAATGCAGATCTTGCAGTAATGCTTGGAATTACTGAAGCAGAGGTAGAGCAGCAGATTTGCGCGCTTGAAAAAGAGGGTATGATCCGCGGATATAAAGCTGTTATAGATTGGGAAAAGATGGATACATCATATGTGTCTGCTTTAATTGAGCTTAAGGTTTCACCTCAGGCTGACTTTGGTTTTGAAGAAATAGCAAAGCGTGTTATGATGTATCCTGAGGTTGAAAGTGTTTATCTTATGTCGGGCGGATTCGACCTTTGCGTAATGGTAAAGAGCAAGACCTTTCAACAGGTTGCAATGTTTGTAGCAAAAGAGCTTTCTACAATAGATGCGGTTGTTTCAACAGCTACTCACTTTGTACTCAGACGTTATAAGGAGCTTGATGTTATTCTTTGTGACAATAAAAAAGACGACAGAGGGAGACTTTCACTGTGATAGATTATAACAATTTGCTTAATAGTAGCGTTGTTAATATCAAGCCGTCAGGAATTAGAAAATTTTTTGATATTGCTGAACAGATGGAGGATGTTATATCCCTAGGAGTAGGAGAGCCCGATTTTCCAACACCGTGGCATATCAGAAGCGAGGGTATAAGGTCTCTTGAGCAGGGAAGAACTCGCTACACCTCAAATCACGGCTTGCTTTCAATGCGCAAAGAAGTTTCAAACTTTGTTAAAAGAAAATATAATATAGAATATGACGCCGAAAACGAAATACTGATAACAGTCGGTGGAAGTGAAGCTATTGACGGCACTGTTCGAGCGCTTGTATCACCCGGTGATGAGGTCATCATACCTCAGCCAAGCTACGTGTGTTATGAGCCCATAACAGTTTTGGCAGGCGGCGTTCCTATTATCATCGAAACCAAGGCAGAGGATGAGTTCAGAATTACACCCGAACAGCTGCGCGCTGCTATAACACCTAAAACAAAGCTTCTTATCTTACCTTATCCGTGCAATCCTACAGGAGCAATTATGCGGCGCAAAGACCTTGAAGCTATTGCCGAAGTTATCAAAGAGGCAAATATTGCGGTTATTTCGGATGAGATATATTCTGAGCTCACCTTCGGTAGCGAGAGACACATATCTATCGCTTCGCTTGACGGAATGAAGGAAAGATGCGTTGTAATTAACGGATTTTCGAAGACTTTCTCAATGACGGGTTGGCGTATGGGATATGCTTGCGGACCTGCACAGATAATGGATCAAGTTACAAAAATACATCAATTCGCTATTATGTGCGCTCCGACTACTTCTCAGTATGCTGCTATCGAAGCCCTAAAAAACGGGGATGCAGATATTGCGGCTATGGTTGAGGAATATGATATGCGCAGACGGCTTATTGTCGACGGTTTTAATAAGCTCGGTCTTACCTGTAGAGAGCCTCTCGGTGCATTCTATGCTTTTCCGTCGATTAAGTCAACCGGTATGTCAAGCGATGAGTTCTGTGAAAAGCTACTTTATTCAAAACGTGTTGCTATAGTGCCCGGAACTGCTTTCGGTCAAGGCGGCGAGGGCTTCGTAAGAGCTTCATACTGTTATTCAGTTGACCATATTAAGGTTGCTTTGGAGCGTATAGGCGAATTTCTTGAGGAGTTAAAATAATGAAGCTTAAAGCCAAGGCTTTTGCGAAACTGAATCTTTTTCTTGATGTATTAGGCGTGAGAGATGACGGATATCATAATATTGATTCAGTGATGCAGTCAATAAGTCTTTTTGATGAAATTGAAATTGCCAAGAACTCTGACGGAATTGTCAGAATCAAATATCAGGATCAGTCTTTCTTCAGAGAAGATGATATTATATTAAAAGCCTGTGAAGTGTTTTTTGCTTTTTCCGGTTGGAAAAGTGGATTGGATATATACATTGTTAAGAATATACCAACCATCGCAGGACTCGGCGGATTCAGTACCGATGTTGCCGCTGTTTTGAAAATGCTTAATATTATATCCGGAAAAAATTATTCTGATAAAGTTATGCTGCCATTGTGTACAAAGCTTGGTGCTGATGTTCCGTTTTGTTATAACGGTGGAACTGCGCGCGCAGGTGCAATTGGAGACAAACTTGAGATTTTGCCGACACCGCCGCTTAACTTCGTTCTTCTTAAAGAGGGAACAAAGCAGTCAACCGGCGATATGTACAGAAAGCTTGATATACTTCAGATACCTCCGTCAGAGAAAATCAAAACTATGATTAGCGGTATTAATAAAGGGGATATAACTTCGGTTTTATGTTCCGTTTACAACATATTTGAAAACTGTTGGGATTTTAATGATATGAAGAAGCCTTTTGCCTTCTTTGTGCCGGATGCGGTTTTCTTATCCGGTTCAGGACCCACTGTTGTTGCTGCTTTTAAGAGTACAGATGACGCAAAGCTCTGTTTTGATAAGCTCGTTAATGACGGCAGAAATGTATATCAAGCAACAAGTGTCCCAGGTGGAAATATAATTGAATAGAAAAGGAATTTGGAGTCAATAATTCAACCGAAACATATAGGAAAGGTTGAAAATTATGACACTGAAAAACAAGAAGTTAATTGATATTTCCTTAGCATTTGCGCTTACTGCTGCTATTTGTCTCTCGCTGACGGGCTTTGTCGATTCTTGCGAGGATATGTATAACAATATTGTAAGAATCAGAATAATAGCAAACTCGGATAGTGAAGAAGATCAGACGCTTAAACTGAAAGTGCGCGACGGGATTCTTGAGTATTCAAAAGATATTTTAGGGCAAGCCAATTCATATGATGATGCGATTTCAATTGCTGAGAAAAACACGGATATTATCAGACAGAAAGCTCAGTCAATCGTCTACGAAAACGGCTTTTGTTATTCTGTTTCGCTTCGCATTGGAGAGGAGTATTTTGATACAAGAGAGTACGATGATTTCACTCTTCCCGCAGGAACATATGAGACGCTTGTGTTCACTATAGGCGAGGGTAAGGGTGAAAACTGGTGGTGTGTTATGTTCCCACAGGTATGCGTAGGCGCCTGCTCGGGTAGACTCACAGATACTGTTTCCAATGACTCGGCTGAGTACGCTTATAACGCTTCGGAATACATGTTAAAGTTTAAAGCCGTAGAGATATTTCAAAAAATTAAAAATTTTATTTAAAAAATGCTTGCATTTTGACGTAAGCTATGATAATATCTTAATGTTATTGAGATGTGAAAGGAGTGTCACTGCATGAAACAGGGAGTTCATCCTAATTACGAAAAAACAGTTATCAGATGTGCTTGCGGTGCAGAATTCGAAACCTGCTCTACAAAGAAGGACATCCGTTTGGATATTTGTTCTAAATGTCATCCGTTCTTTACCGGAAAACAGAAACTTGTCGATACCGGCGGACGCGTAGACAGATTTAATAAGCGTTTTGGCTTATAAGGCAAATATTTTCTGCCGCAACCACTGTACCGTGGTTGCGGTTTTTTCATTAAACTATTTAAAAGGTGGGATGATTTTTGGACACATATAAAACTATAATTGGTGATGCCTGCTCAGAGTTCACCGAAAAGCACTCAAGATTTTTAGGGTATGCCCGACATACTGAGTTTGATGAGGAGGCCGTAGCCTTTATAGAAGAGATACGCTCTCTCAATAGTGACTCAAGGCACAACATATATGCATATGTCCTTAATGAAGATCACCGCTCTAGATTTTCGGATGACGGTGAACCCCACGGAACGGCGGGTAAGCCGGCGCTCGATATAATTAATGGTTACGAGCTAAAAGATGTAACTGTCGTAGTAACACGTTATTTCGGTGGTATACTTTTAGGAACGGGAGGCCTTGTAAGAGCATATTCTAAGGCCGTTAAGGATGCGCTTGATGCGGCGGAAAAAGTCATTATGGTACCGGGTGATATTATATTTGCTAAATGCGATTATAGCCTATATGACCGTTTTGAAAGTATATTAAATGATTTTGACGCGGATGTTATATCATCGGAGTTTCTCGACTATGTTAACATTAAATTTTCAATATCTGATTTTAAAACTCCTGAATTTTTAGACACTGTAAATGAGAAGCTTTCGTCAAGAGTTAAGTGCGAGGTTAAAGGCAAAAAATACACAAAAGAGAAAATTTTTTAACAAAAAAGAGGTTTTTAAAACTTTTTTATGTATATATAAATAAAGGATGGTGTAGATATGCTTTGCGCCCGAGAAATTACTGAACAGAATGAAAAATTGATATTATCCAAATACGCAAGGCTGTCGGTAGAGTCAAAGGGTAGAAAACGCCCTGAAGAAAAGGACACACTCAGAACAGATTTTCAGCGTGACAGAGACAGAATCATCCACTGTAAAGCCTTTAGAAGACTCAAGCACAAGACACAGGTGTTCCTTTCTCCCGAATCTGCGCACTACCGTACCCGTCTAACTCATACTCTTGAGGTCAGCCAGATAGCACGTACTGTAGCCAGAGCCCTTAGAGTAAATGAAGATCTTACCGAGGCAATAGCTTTGGGACATGATCTCGGTCACACCCCTTTTGGTCATGCAGGGGAACGAGCGCTGGACAAACTTGCTCCTTTTGAATTCAAACATTATAATCAGAGCGTAAGAGTTTGTGAGAGACTTGAGAAAAATCTTATGGGTCTAAATCTTACCGAAGAAGTATTGGATGGCATCAAAAATCACACGAGAGATCCGTGGCCTCGGACTCTTGAGGGAAAAATTGTCCGTGTCTGTGATAGAGTCGCTTATATTAATCACGATATTGATGATGCTATCCGAGGAGACATTATTTTAAATGATGATATTCCTTTTGAGATAAGATATGTTTTAGGGAATTCAAAAAGCGAGCGTATAAGCCGTCTTGTTCACTCGATAGTAGAAAATTCTGTCAGCGATGTTAAGATGTCTGATGAAGTCACAGATGCATTCGACCGCCTTCATGAATTTTTGTTTGCCAGCGTATACAGAAATCCTAAAGCAAAATCGGAAGAGACAAAGGTTGACGGTATGATAGAAAGCCTTTACCGTCACTTTAAAGAAAATCCGCAATATTTGCCTATAGAATATACCGTTATTGCAAATGAAGAGGGAATAGATCGAGCTGTTGTTGATTACATAGCAGGTATGACCGACGATTTTGCAATTCATAAATATAAGGAGATATATATACCAAAATCTTGGGGATTTTAATTTAAAAAGCAAGGAGTGTGAATATGGCGATACCAAGTTCGGTAATTGAAGAAATTAAATACAGAAATGATATCGAGTCGGTTATTTCGTCTTATATCACTCTGAAACGAAGAGGAAAAAATCTTATCGGACTTTGTCCTTTCCACGGTGAAAAAACCCCTTCCTTTACCATCTATCCCGAAAACGGCTCGTTTTACTGCTTTGGTTGTAAGGTCGGCGGCGATGTATTTACTTTTGTCAAGAATATAGAAAACCTTGATTATATTGAAGCTGTCAGGCTCCTTGCAGACAGATGTGGGGTAACAGTTCCTGAAAACGGATATGATAACTCTATAGCTGATCTCAAAAATCGTATTTACGAAATTAACCGTGAAGCAGCCCGTTTTTATAATTCCTTTTTGAATGAAGCATCGGGCAAATGGGCTGTTGAATATTTTACTAAGAGGGGTCTTACTGCATCTACGGTAAGAAGTTTTGGACTCGGTGCAGCGCCTGACCGATGGGATGCGTTACTTAAACATCTTAAGGCCAAAGGTTTTACTGAAGATGAAATGCTTCAGGCAAATGTTGTAACAAAGAGTAAAAGTGGTTCGTGCTTCGACCGTTTCAGAAATCGCACTATGTTCCCGATAATTAATGTCAGAGGTAATGTTATCGGTTTTAGCGGACGAAGACGGGATGATGCCGACGCAAAAGATCAAGCAAAGTACATAAATACTGCCGATACGCCTGTTTATAAAAAGAGTCAGAATCTTTTCGGTATGAATTTTGCAAAATCCTATTGTAGCGAAAGGTTAATCCTTGTCGAAGGTAACCTTGATGTTATATCTTTGCATCAGGCGGGATTCAAAAACACTGTATGTCCGCTCGGCACAGCCTTTACCTCTGAACAGGCAACGCTTATTACCCGTTATACTAAAGAGGTAGTAATTTGCTTTGATGCGGATATCGCAGGACAAGCTGCTGTAGAAAAGGCAATTACTATATTCAATACTACGGGTGTAAATATAAAGGTTGCTGTCTTGCCGGAGGGTAAGGACCCAGACGAATTTCTTAAAAAGAATACGCCTGAAAAGTTTCAGAAAATACTTGATGATGCTGTAAGTGCTACAGAATTTAAGCTGCTCAAGGCAGCAGGAAGCGTTGATTTAGATTCTGATAATGCAAAAATTAAGTATCTGAATAACGCAGCGGAAATATTGGCGAGTACGCGGGACACTATAACAGTAGATTACTATGTAACAAAGCTTGCTGAAAAGTATGGGATATCTAAGGTTGCTATACGCGCAAAGGTTGATGAGCTTAAGAAAAAGAATCACGCAAAACAGCAACGACGTGAAATAAGGGCTATGGCAGAACCCGCTTTTGACAGAAACGATGTAAATCCCGAGCGCAGAGGAAACGAGCGAGCTGTAAAGGCTGAGGAAACAATACTTTCTATCCTTATGAAGCATCCCGACTTAATTAGCTATACAGCTAAAAGCATAACTGAGGATGATTTTATAACATCTCTCAATAAAAGGCTTTTAAAGGTTCTTTTTGAGATGTGTGATAATAATCAGAATTTTGATTTTTCAGCCATTTCACAGAGCTTCTCCGATCAGGAGATAGGATATGTTTCAAGACTCCTTAATTCGGGTTTTTCTGACAATAATCCGAGAAACGCATTAAATGAGGGCTTTAAGGCTCTTAAAACTGAAAAACTGTTAAATGCAAAGCCTGATTCAGATGATGATTGGGCGGCGCATTTGTCAAAAATAGCAGAAAATAAAAAGGGGAATTACTAATGCAAAAGGAAGATAAAAAACTGGACGAAACCTTAAATAATACTCAGGAAGATATGAAAACCGGAGAGGAAGTTGAGATCCCGTTTGATGAGATAGAGCCTTCAGCGGATGAGCTTGAAGAACTTTATGAGGAAACACCGCTTCTGGATATCTTTGATGAAGGACCAACCGACGACGAGCTTAAGTTTGAGGAAATGAATGTTGAGGCAATAGATGATGACATCAGCCTTGATAATGTTTCGCTCGATGACCCTGTAAAGGTATATCTCCGTGAGATAGGCAGAGTTCCGCTTCTCAGCTCTGATGAGGAGATCGAGCTTGCTATTAAGATTGGTGAGGGAGACGAAAAGGCTAAGCAAAGATTGACCGAAGCTAACCTGCGTCTTGTTGTAAGTATTGCGAAAAAGTACGTTGGACGCGGTATGTATTTTCTAGATCTTATTCAAGAGGGAAATGTGGGACTTATTAAAGCTGTCGATAAATTTGACTACACAAAGGGTTTTAAATTCTCGACATATGCCACTTGGTGGATAAGACAAGCTATCACCAGAGCGATCGCTGATCAGGCAAGAACTATCAGAATACCTGTCCATATGGTCGAAACTATTAACCGTCTTAAGAAGGTTCAAAGTCAGCTTCTCCACGAGAACGGATATGAGCCGACCGAAGAGCTTATTGCTGAAAAGATGAATCTGCCTGTCGACAGAATAAGAGAGATAATGCGCGTGGCTCAAGAGCCCGTTTCTATGGAAACACCCATAGGACCGGAGGAGGATTCCCGCCTTATGGACTTTATTCGTGATGAAGATGCACTTGCTCCTGACGAGGCTGCTCTTAAGACTATCACAAATGAGGACATTGACAGTGTTCTTAAAACTTTAACACCGAGAGAAGAAGCTGTTATAAGGCTACGGTTCGGACTTTCTGACGGTAGATGCCATACTCTTGAAGAGGTTGGGCTTGAGTTTAATGTTACCCGTGAGAGAATAAGACAGATTGAAGCAAAGGCTTTGAGAAAGCTTCGCCATCCTGTTCGCAGTAATAAGTTTAAAGACAGATAAAAGGAATATTTTCTATGATATATTCATATAGAACAAATGGGACGTGCTCACAAGCTATAAAATTTGAAGTTGTTGACGGCAAAGTTATTAACATCTCATTTAGCGGAGGTTGTAACGGCAATCTGAAAGGAATTGCTAAGCTTGCTGAGGGAATGGATATTGACCTTGTCATTGAAAAGCTTAAAGGCATAAGGTGCGGTTTTAAGAAAACCTCTTGCCCTGATCAGTTGGCTCGAGCGCTTTCTGAAGCAAAAGAAAAAGATGGTGATTAGATGTTCGATGAAGATATAAAGATTGCGGGTAACCGTCCGTCACAGAGCGTGAAGGAAAACCTTGTTTCTTCAAGCGTTAGGGATACCCTAAAACAAGAAGATATCGCAAAAGCGCAGAGTTTCGGAGCAAGAGTGGCCGAAGAATTTCGCAATGCTTCCGTAGCCTACAATGATGCTGTTGAGGAAGCCGATGTAAATATGGCGGTCCAGCGTCATCTTCTGCTTTCATTTACGGTAACTATCTGTTTTGAAACCTATCTCAAAAGCGAAGCAGTTGCAGGAGTTGCACAAAAAAGCTTCCTTGATAATGTAAAAGAAACAGCGCCTAATCTGTATAAGTATACCTCAGACACGGGAGCCTTTTCTTTTTACTATCTGGCTCACAGACGTGGAAATGAAGTTGAAAGAAGAATGGGTCAGACCTTTGCGATGCTTTGTGCCCACGACGGAGATCCGATCTATCAGGAACTTGGTGAGGTGCTTTACTGTTGGTTTTCAAACCGCATAAAGGCTTTAGCTGAGGAATATGAACTTAACTGAACAATCACCCTTTCATAGCATATACTGTTATGAAAGGGTGATTTATATTCCTACTATATATTTAAGTCCGTCTACGCAAGAGTTTAATCCTTATGTAAACGGAGGAAATGAAGAACAATATATGAATCTTATTGCTGATGCTATGATACCTTATCTAGATGCATCGGGTATAAGTTATGTAAGAAATACGCCGGATATGACTGCAGCATCATCGATTGCCGCCTCAAATAGAGGTAACTACGATCTTCACCTTGCACTGCATTCAAATGCTTCGTCGGACGGCTCTGCAATGGGAACAGAGGCTTATTACTATCCATACAGTAACAGAGGTCAAAGACTTGCTGAGATAATTGCAAACAACTTCAAAATGATTTACCCTTATCCCAATCTTGTTGAAACAGTGCCGACAACAACGCTTGGGGAAGTAAGAAGAACAAAAGCTCCGTCGGTGCTTTTGGAGGTCGCTTACCACGATAATCCGGAGGACGCCGACTGGATAAAGGCTAATATAAATAATATTGCAAAAAACATTGTCATTTCTTTGACTGACTATTTTAATATTCCTTTTAATGAGCCAATGAATTTAAGCAGACGTGGCAGAGTAACAACTATGGGCGCAAATTTAAATTTAAGAGAAAGACCTGATATTTACAGCAGAATAATCGGGAAAATACCTAATGGCTCTATAGTTGAAATCTTGAGTATGGTTGGAAATTGGTATCTGGTAAGATATAATTCTCAGACAGGTTATGCAAGCGGAGACTATATTGTTATGAACGGGAGATAAAATCTCCCGTTTTTCATTTTTACGGTCTTGTTTTTTATTGCAATTGAGTGTATAATACTTTAAAAGGGGTTATTTTGACTTAAAGGAGTGTCTGTTTTGTTATTGGATGCATTACGGAATATTGGGAACTATTCTTTTTTGGATATTTTCATTCGTATTCTGTCTTCGGTCGCTGTTGTGTTTGTAGTTATGCCTCTTTACTCTTTTGCCAGAGCATATGTTGCTACAAGGCTTGGAGATCCGACTCCTAGGTATTCAGGTGATCTTACCATCAACCCGTTTGCCCATATTGATTATTTTGGTGCGTTGTTGACAATACTCGTCGGTATTGGATTTTCAAAAGGCGTAAGAATAAACTCGCGTAATTTTAATAATCCCAAAAAAGGTATGGCTTTAGTTTCGCTTGCAGGACCCTTAGCCTGTATTTTATCATCTTTTGTTTCGATTTTTATTTATTATTTTCTACAGTCCATATACTTTAACACACAAATTGAGATATTTTATCACATTTCTTCGTTTTTTTCATTTATAGCAGTTATTAGTGCAAATATTGCGGTATTTAATCTTATTCCGCTTCCTCCTTTTGACGGCGGTATGATACTTGCGATGTTTTTACCCGAGCGTCTATATTACAAATTGGTTTACTATGAGAGATATATTTATTTTGGTGTTATGCTACTGTTAGTAACTAACATATTAACAGTGCCTATCATACTTGTTAGGAATCTGCTTATAGGTATTCTTGAAATTATTCCCAGACTATTATTCTTTTAGGAGATATATGGATAACGTAATTCTTTATAGAACTGAGCAGTTTGAGGGACCTTTAGATCTTCTGCTCCAACTGATCGCACGAAATAAACTTAATATTTACGATATAAAGCTCTCGGTTCTTATTGAGCAGTATCTTGAACAGATAAAACTGATGCAGGATAATGAAATGGATGTTGCCAGCGAATTTTTAGAAATGGCGTCCCGTCTTATTTATATGAAGACAGTGAGTCTTCTTCCAAAACACCAGGAGATAGACGAGCTTAAGAAAGAGCTTACGGGCGAGCTGCTTGAGTATCAGGTTTGCAAGCAAATTGCAGCGCAGTTTTCAACTATGACCGCAGGCTTTGATCATTTTGTAAGACAACCTGAACCTGTAGAGGTAGACAAAACCTATGATATTTTGCACGACAGAGCAGATATATTCAATGCATACATAAATGCTCTTGGCAGAATTGACAGACGTATGCCGCCTTCTCCTAAGGCATTCACTAAAATCGTTGCTAAAAAGATTTATTCGGTCTCTTCAAAGATAATCTTCGTAATGCGTAAACTTTGGAGTGGTAAAAATAAAAAGATAAGTTCGCTTTATATGTCATCTAAAAATAGGTCTGAGATAGTGGCGACGTTTTTAGCTGTACTTGAACTTGTCAAAGCAAATCGCGTAAAAGTCAGTGGAGAAGCAGATGATATGGAAGTTGTTTTAGTTAAGGAGAAAAAGAGTTAATGGAAAGACAAGAACTCATTAAAGCAATAGAGGCTGTAATTTTCGCGGGAGGAGAGCCTGTTTCGATTGACAGAATAAGTACGGTCTTTGAACTTAAGGAAAAAGAAGCCGTTAAAATAATGCAGGAAGTAATAAGTCATATTGAAAACAGCAATCTTGGAATTAAAGTTGCAAAGCTGGATGATTCTTATCAGTTTGTTTCTAAAACAGAATATGCGCAGCATATAAAAGCAGCATATGAGATAAAAAGAAGGACACCGCTTTCTCCTGCAGCGTTTGAGGTTTTAGCGGTAGTTGCTTATAATCAGCCCGTTACACGAGCTTTTATTGAGCAGGTTAGAGGCGTTGACTGTTCAGCTGTTGTATCGACATTAATTGAAAAAGAACTTATTGAGGAACGTGGCCGTCTTGAGCTTCCCGGAAGGCCTTTACTTTACGGAACTACCAAGAACTTCCTAAGATGTTTCTCAATCTCTTCGTTGGACGAGCTTCCTCCGTTGCCCGATAAAACTCCGACCGCTAATGACTATGCGGAACAGCTTGAGGTACGGGCAGATATTTAGTGAATAATATAGACGGTATTTGCAGATAATTGTTGGGGTGATAGTTTGATAGGCTGGCTGATAGCAACTGCGATTTTGTTGCTTTTTGCAATTGTGCTTTTTTCACGAGTCAGATTTTTTGCAGAAGCTGCAAAAGACGGTGATTTTAGATTACAATGTAAATTTTGTTTTTTTAGTCTTTTTGAGCTTCCCAATTTAGAGTCGGCAGAAGAAAAAACAAATATTAACAGTAAGCCAACGGCAAAAAATCGCTCTATTGAAGCTTTAAATATAAAAATTAAATCATACGACGATGTAATTTCGATTTTGCATACTGTTAAGAATATTCTTATCAAATTCAGAAAGCTTATAAAACGTATAGTTGTAAAAAACACAGAATTCAGACTTATTGTCGTTGGAAATGAAGCCGCGGATACGGCTTTAAAATATGGCGCGGTCTGCAGTGCAGCTTATCCTGTTTTGACCTTAATGTCAGAGTGCGTTACATTTAAACCTGATAGTATTGATATCTCTGCGGGTTTTGATAAAAAAGAAATGGATTTTCACTTAAAAACTAATTTTTCAGTTAGAATAATTTATCTGCTGATATTCGCAGTATCATCCATAAAAGAGTATATAAAGTTAAAAAAGGAGCTTGAATATAATGGCTGAACGTAATATTGAAGGTATTATGAACATTACGATGGAAAATCTTAAGGCGCTTGTGGATGCCGATACAATAATAGGAACTCCCGTAGTTGTCGGTGAGGTTACCCTTATTCCTGTATCGAAGGTTGCATTTGGTCTTGCAACCGGCGGCTCTGATTTTCCGACAAAAGAAAGCTCAGTTTTCGGTGGCGGTGGCGGTGCCGGTGTAACTGTTACTCCAATCGCTTTTATTTGCGTCAGTGGGACAAATGTCAAAATGCTGCAGGTTAATGAAGAGCGTACACCTGTCGATAAGCTTATTGAGTCTGCACCTGAGCTTTTACAGAAATTAAAAGAATTTCTTGAAAAGAAGACCGTAATAGAAGAATAATCACACCCTTCAATCAATAAGATTTATTGATTGGAGGGAATTCTTATAAAATTTACAAAGATTATTGTTCTTACTGTCGTTCTTGCTCTCGTATCAAATATCTGTGTATTTGCTGTAACCGATACATCTGCTTCATCAGTCGTTCTTAATGCTGATACGCTTGAGATTATTTATCAAAATAATCCGTATACAAAAAGATCTATGGCAAGCACCACTAAAATAATGACCGCGCTTCTTCTCGCGGAATCGGGACGTCTTGACGAAATAATACGCTGTTCTGCCGAAATGGTAACGGTTGAGGGCTCTGCAATGGGGCTGAAAGCGGGTGACTATATATCAGCTCGCGATTTGATGTACGGTATTTTGCTTATGTCGGGCAATGACGCCGCGAATGTTTGCGCCTATTTTCTTTCCGGTAGTTTGGAAAGGTTTGCAGAATTGATGAATAATAAAGCAAGGGAGATAGGGCTTGACTCTACAAGCTTTGTAACACCGTCGGGACTTGATGCCGAGGAGCATTATACAACGGCTTATGATTTAGCGGTTCTTACATCTTATGCTCTCAAAAACGAGGAGTTTGCAAATGCTTGTAAATCGTCTTCTGCAACAGTACGGTTTGGCGATCCAATGGTAAAATACACTATAACTAACCATAACCGACTTTTAAAAAGCTATAACGGATGCATAGGGGTAAAGACAGGATTTACTAAAAAATCCGGAAGATGCCTTGTTTCAGCGGCTACGCGAGAGGGCGCCACAGTTATTGCAGTAACACTAAATGACCCAAACGATTGGCGTGATCACGCCTCGCTTTTAGACTACGGTTTCGAGAGCATGTCAAAATCGGAAATTTCTTGCAAAACTAATATCACAACCGATATTATCGGCGGTTTACAAGATACCGTAAGTTTAGAGTTTGAGGATATGACTGTTTACTCTCTTTCAGAAAACAGTGATAAACTCATACTTAAAATTTCCATACCGGAGTATGTTTTTGCGCCGATATACGAGGGGGAGGTTATTGGTACGGCTTCGGTTGTTTTTGAAGGCAGAACAGTTGCCGTTACAAATATCTGTTCCAGAAATACCGTTAAAGTCGGAAAACCCGGTCGTAAAACTTTTAAAGAAGAAGTTAAAGAGTTTATTATACTTATGTTAAAAAGCTTTTAGGAGATAAAAATATGAAGGATAACAGAATAAGACTGCAGAAGTTTCTTGCAGAAAACACAGAGCTTTCGCGCAGAAAGGCAGAAGAATTAATTGAGCAGGAAAGGATAAAGGTCAATGGCAGGGTAGCGTCACTCGGCGATAAGGTAGATCCGATCAGAGATAATATTCAGTATAGAGGAAAGACTGTCAGAGCGTCCACTGAAAAGAGATATATTATGTTACATAAGCCCAGAGGCTTTGTTACAACTATGAGCGACGAACTTGACCGTAAATGTGTAGCAGAGCTTGTAAAGGATGTCCCGGTGAAAGTATTACCCGTTGGAAGACTTGACAGAAGCTCTGAAGGCTTGCTTATCATGACTAACGACGGAGAGCTAGCCAACAAGCTTACTCATCCGTCCTCGCACGTTAATAAGACGTACAGAGTTACTGTCAGCGGAAAAGTCAGTGATGAACAGATAGACAAGATGGCATGCGGAATTGATATTGGTAACGACGGCAGACTAACATTACCGTGTGACGTATTTGTTATTGACAGAAAGCCCGACAGAACAGTTATTAACTTTATTATCCACGAGGGCAGGAACAGACAAATAAGAAAAATGTGTGAGTCTGTAGGACTTGAGGTTATTCGTCTTAAAAGGACTGAAATAGCGGGAGTTAAGCTCGGTATGCTTGGACTTGGCAAATGGCGGGACCTTAATGAAAAAGAGCTAAGCAGACTGATGAACGTTACAGCTTCAAAGCAGGACAAGCAGTAATTATTTAATAAATTGTATCGACGAGAGTATTTTCAAAAATATTATATTTTATACTTGTTATCTTGTCCGAATAGTGTTATAATACTAAACTGAAGAGATTTGGCATTTTTTAGCTATTTTTGGAGGATGTTATTTAATGATAGATAGTCAGATTAGATTCCAAAACGAAAACAACGCTCTTGCTGCTACAGTAGCGAGAAAGCGTCTTGCGATGCTTTTTGACGAGGGTTCATATCATGAGCTTGACCGTTTTATGAAGCATGACGATACCGAATGTGAAGTAGTTGCCGCTTTCGGTGAGGTAAACGGAATGAGCGTATATGCCTTTTCACAAAGCATTGATATTAACAAGGGAGCTATGGGTAAGGTTCAGGCATCAAAGATACTTCAGCTTTACGAAATGGCAGCTAAAACAGGTACTCCCGTTGTGGGCTTTTTCGATTCCAACGGAGCACATATTGATGAAGGTATAGAGGCACTTGAGGCTTACGGTTCCCTTATCAAGGCCGCAGGAAATCTTTCGGGTGTCGTTCCTCAGATCTCTGTTGTAGCGGGTCCTTGTATCGGAAGCGCTGCGGTGCTTGCTACAGTTGCTGATATTCTCATAGTTGAAAAGAGCGCAGAGTTTTATATTGCTTCTCCTGGTTTTTCTGAAAAGAACGACAATGAGCTTGATACTGTTTATCATGCAGGACGTAATGGTACCGCTTCAATAGTTGCTGAGAGCGATAAGGATGCTGTAGACAAGGCTATTGAGATTCTCTCGTTCCTTCCTTCAAATAATCTTTCTGTGCCTCTCTACACAGAACCTGTCGCACCTGCAGGCGGTCAAGACGCGCTTGATATGGTTATTGATAATGGCAGTTTCCTTGAAATAAATAAACTTTCTAATAGGTCTATTCGTACAGGCTTTGCACGTATTGGCGGTGCGCCTGTAGGCATAATCAAGACCGACAGCACAAAGCATGAGGGTTATTTCAGCGTTCTTGCTGCCAGAAAAGCAGCACGATTTGTAAGACTTTGTGATGCTTACTCTATTCCGATTATTACTTTTGTAAATTCGCTAGGCGTTGATGCTACCGAAAGCTACAGAAGAGCGGGTGACGTAAGATCGCTTTCAGTTCTTACCCTTGCTTATTCTGAGGCTACAACTCCTAAGATCACAGTTGTAACAGGAAATGCTGTTTCTTCTGCTTATATTGCTTTTGTTTCTTCTGCTGCAAACCCAGATCTTGTTTTTGCTTGGCCTGATTCTGTAATCGGAACTTTAGAGCCTATGACTGCTGTTCAGTTATTATATAAGGACAGACTTGAAGCAGGTGAGAGTAGAGCTGATTTAGAGGAAGAATATGCTAGAGAGCAGTGCTCTCCCTTTAATGCTGCTGCATTCGGCTTTGTTGATGATATAATTGAGCCGTCTGCAACCTACGAAAAGATTGTTCATGCACTTGATCTGCTTGCATCTAAGAGAGTCTCTAAGATGAATAAGAAGCATACAAATATACCGCTTTAATTTGGAGGTCTAATATAATGAAACAGTTAAAAATCACAGTAAACGGAAACACCTATGACGTAATTGTTGAAGAGGTTGGAGGAGCTACTGCTCCCGTTGCAACACCGGTTGTACCCTCTGCGCCTGCAGCCGCTCCTGTTGCTGTTGCTGCACCTGCCGCTCCCAAAGCACCTGCACCCGCTCCCGCAGGTCCGACTACAGGAGAGCCTGTTGTTGCTCCTATGCCCGGAACTATTCTTGACGTTAAGGTATCTGCAGGACAGGCCATTTCGAAAGGCGATGTTCTTTGTGTACTTGAAGCTATGAAGATGGAAAATGAGATCTTTGCTGACCGTGACGGTGTTGTTGAAGCCGTATCTGTGTCAAAGGGAGATAACGTTGAATCCGGTCAGACCCTTGTTGTTATTAAATAATTCGAAAGAGGTATATATCCGTGGCTCGTATTGGTATTACTGAAACCGTATTAAGAGACGCTCATCAGTCTCTTATCGCTACCCGTATGTCGATGGACGATATGCTCCCTATGCTCAGTGATCTTGATAAGATCGGTTATCACTCTCTTGAATGCTGGGGCGGCGCGACCTTCGACAGTTGCTTAAGATTTTTGAATGAGGATCCGTGGCAGAGACTTCGCACTATAAGAGAGCATTGTCCTAACACAAAGCTTCAGATGCTTTTTAGAGGACAAAATATGCTTGGATACCGTCACTATGCTGACGACGTTGTTGAGTATTTTGTTCAGAAGTCGGTTGCTAACGGTATCGACATTCTCCGTATTTTTGACGCCCTTAATGATTTTAGAAACCTTGAAACTGCGATAAACGCAGCTAAGAAGGAAGGCGCCCATACACAGGCCGCAATTTCTTATAC
>JAZQER010000073.1:0-19503 GCA_045539095.1 Acutalibacteraceae bacterium
AAACGAAAAATTTTGTGTAAGAGGAAGCCGACAAAACGCAGTAATACTGACGTATTGCAAGTTTTGAGGCAATCTATTACCGAAATTTTTGTTTTGCAGGCGCAATGGGTTCAACTCTCGCCAACTTAAGGAGAATTTTTAAAATGGAACAGAATCTTTTGGAATTTTTTCAAAAAGTCAACAGTTACCTTACCGACTATGTACTCATTATACTGCTTGTCGGCGTAGGTATCCTTTACACAGTAGCAACAAGATTCGTTCAAGTGCGTTGCTTCGGTGAAGGTCTTCGTAAGCTCTTTGGAAACTTCAAGTTCAGAGGCGGCAAATCAAATGGCGGTATGAGCTCATTCCAAGCTGTCGCTACGGCTATTGCGGCACAGGTCGGAACCGGTAACATTGTCGGTGCTTCGGGCGCTATACTTGTCGGCGGTCCCGGTGCAATATTCTGGATGTGGATAATTGCATTCTTTGGAATGGCTACAAACTACGGCGAGGCAGTGCTCGCTCAGGAAACTCGCGTTGTCGATGCAGACGGTACCATTCACGGTGGCCCCGTTTGCTACATAAAGAAGGCCTTTAAGGGTGGCTTCGGAAAATTCTTATCAGCGTTCTTCTCTATCGCGACTATTCTCGCTCTCGGTTTTATGGGCTCTATGGTACAGTCAAACTCTATCGCAAGCGCAGTCAATACAGCTATTCCCGCTGTTCAGCCTTGGATGGTGGGAGTTGTCGTTGCTGTTGTTTCGGCCTTCATATTTGTAGGCGGTGTTAACAGAATCGCATCCGTTACCGAGAAATTGGTTCCCTTTATGGCAATCATATTCCTTATCGGCAGTTTTGTTATTCTTGGATTAAACTACAAGGAGGTTCCCGCAACCTTCGGTATGATCTTCAAGTATGCGTTTACCCCTTCCGCTCTCATAGGCGGTACCGCAGGTGCCGCAATCAAAGCAGCTATCAGCCAGGGCGCAAAGCGCGGTCTTTTCTCTAACGAAGCCGGTATGGGTTCAACTCCGCACGCTCACGCTCTCGCAAATGTCGAGAAGCCTCACGATCAGGGTGCTGTCGCAATCGTTGCAGTATTTATCGACACCTTTGTAGTTCTTACTATGACCGCACTTGTTGTTATTTCCTCCCTTTATCTCGGCAACGGACCTTTGGCAGGCCTCTCGGGTGAAAGTTATCTTGCGGCTACAACCGGTGATACCGCAGTAGTTGTAAAATCAAGCGCTATGCAGATGGCTTATACCAATACTCTCCCCGACTTTATGGGTAACTTCGGAGATATATTCGTTGCGATCTGTCTCTTATTCTTTGCTTTCTCTACCATCATCGGTTGGAACCTGTTCGGTAAGCTGAATGTTCAGTCACTTTTCAACAACAGCAAGGTCGCTACCACCGTTTACGCTGTCGTTTCGATCGGCTTCATCTTCCTTGGCTCTATCCTTCAAAATGACCTCGTTTGGGAGCTTACTGACTTCTTCAACTATCTTATGGTCATACCCAACGTCATCGCAATGGTGGCTCTTGTAGGGGTTGTCAGAAAAGCGTCCAAGAAATCACCCTTAGAAAAATAAAATTTACCTCTCTTAAAGAAAGAGCACAAGGCAAAACTGTCTTGTGCTCTTTCTGTTTTTCAATTGAGAATAATAAATGCATAATTATGGTATGCGACGCTATTTATAAATAAAGCTTCAGAATCGGTCGAGCAGAATTTGTGCAAAAGCCATTTTTCAGTTGCGGCAGACGTACGCTTTTGTACTTCAAGCGGCGGAAAAACGGCTAATAAAAAAGCACCCGCGAAGGGTGCTTTTTTGATCTGCGCAAATTATACCTACCGAAAGATTAGATAGCTAAACGCTCTGCTATATTAAAGAGTTCCATATCAAGACCTCTTGTCATCTGAAGAGCCTCGAAAATGTCCTTGTCGCCGATAACATTATTATTATAAGTTACTACGCGGTTTCCAATTCCGTTTGCAAGAAGCTCTACCGCATAGTCTGCCATCTCGGTAGCCATAACTCTGTCGCGAATAGTGGGCGCACCACCGCGCTGGGTGTGTCCTATAATGGTAGCGCGGGTCTCGATTCCCGTTTCAGCCTCAATTTTTTTAGCAAGTTCAACAGAGCCGCCGACACCCTCTGCTACAACGACAATAAAATGCTCCTTACCGGTTGCACGTACGGTCTTTATCTTCTCAATAACTTCATCAGGATTCTGATTAAGTTCGGGAACAAGAACTGCTATAGCGCCGCAACCAAGTCCTGTTTCTAACGCGAGGTGACCTGCGTGTCTACCCATAACCTCAACAACCGAGCAACGCGCGTGTGAACGGCAAGTATCGCGAAGCTTGTCGATAAGCTCTGCGACTGTATTCATAGCAGTATCATATCCGATTGTATATTCGGTAGAAGCAATATCATTATCAATAGTAGCGGGAACGCCGATGCACGGAACTCCGTGAAGAGAAAGGTCGCGAGCGCCACGGAAAGAACCGTCGCCGCCGATTACAACGATACCGTCGATGCCTGCTTTTTTGCAAGCCTCTACGCCTTTTAGCACTCCTGCCTCTTCCTTAAACTCTGGGCAACGGGCAGAGAAAATCTCAGTGCCGCCCTTATTTACGATATCGGAAACCGAACGAGCATCCATATCTCTGATATCTCCGCTAATAAGTCCCGAATATCCCTTATAAATACCTTTTACTTTAAGTCCTCTTGAGAGGGCTCCTCTTACTACCGCTCTGACGGCAGCATTCATTCCCGGAGCATCTCCTCCGCTGGTTAAAACGCCTATGGTTTTCATTTGTCTACATCTCCGCTTAAAAATTTTGCCAATTTCTAACATTATAATTCAAAAGCTATAAATATTCAACAAGTTTTACATTATTTTTTTCAAGTTTTTTTTCGAGAGTGAAAATCAACTCGCCCTCGGGCCTTATCCACAGTTCCCGTGGCGCTAAAAGCCTTCTTCCGTCACTGTCTACAATATATACGGGAAGGTTGCCGTTATAGTTGCGGATAATATCCTTTATCTCATCTATTATGCCCGAATCTACGCTCGAAACACGCAAATAAAGACCTTCCTTAATCTTTTTCTCAGGCATTGGCATATTGGCACGGTCAGCAGATACAGCCATAAAACTGTCTGCAAGTATCTCGGCAGGCCTATCCTCCCTTTCCTGAATTCGTCCACTAATAAGGATACGCGTGCCGTTTGTGAGCAGTTGTCTTGCCTCTGTATAAGCGCGGGAAAACGCTGTTACCGATATGGTGCCTGTCATATCCTCGGCTGTTATATTAGCCATAATGCTGTCATTTTTAGTTGTTCTCACTTTTACCGAATTTATTATAACAACAAGCTTTACCTTGGAATTATCCTCATATTTCCCTGCGAGTATATCTGAAATGCTTGCTGCTTTTACGCTTGCCGCATAGCCTCGGTATTCCTCCAGCGGGTGACCCGAAAGGTAGAGTCCGGTCGCCTCTTTCTCCATAGAAAGACGTATTTCTGCCGCCATTTCCTCCATAGACTCCAGCTTCATCGCAGAATCAGTATCGTCAGCACCAAACAAATCAAGCTGACCTGAACCGTAATATTTCCTTTGCTCGCCCACTGCCGAAAGCACACTGTCAGCTCCGTAAAGCATTGTACGGCGATTGATTTCAAGCCCGTCCATAGCACCGCTCTTTATAAGTCCCTCAAGGGCGCGGCGATTAAAATCTTTACCCGCATTTCTCTCGCAAAAATCATACATAGAGGTGTATGCACCGCCCTGTTCTCGGCCGCTTATAAGGCTTCTGACCAGACCCTCGCCTATATTTTTTATAGCGAGAAGTCCAAAACGGATACCGTCCTTTGTGGGTGTGAAGTTTTCGAAGCTTTCATTTACATGTGGCGGCAACACCTTTATTCCAAGTCTTATACACTCGTTTGTATAAAAGGCAATTTTATCGGCATCCTCCTGCATACTCGTCATAAGAGCCGCCATATATTCCTTAGGATAGTGACATTTAAGATATGCCGTCTGGTAAGAAACGAAGGAATATGCTGCGGCGTGAGATTTATTAAAGGCATATGAGCTGAATGCCGACATTTCGTCAAATATCTTTTTAGCCGCCGCTTCGCCGACCCCATTATTTACGGCTCCCCTACATATAATATTGCCATTTTCATCCTTTTGTCCGTATATAAACACTTCGCGCTCACTCTGCATAACATCGTGTTTTTTCTTACTCATAGCGCGGCGCACGATATCCGCCCTGCCGAGCGAGTAGCCCGCAAGGGTCCGGAATATCTGCATTACCTGCTCCTGATAGACTATACAGCCGTAAGTAACGTCAAGTATCTCCTTCAGAAGGGGTGTATCATACTTTATATCCTCAGGGTGATGACGGTTATGGATATACTTTGGAATTGAATCCATCGGACCCGGACGATAGAGGGAAAGTATAGCCGTTAAATCCTCAATTTTCTCGGGTTTAAACTGTCGGAGAACATTCTTCATTCCGTCCGATTCAAACTGGAATACACCGTCAGTAAAACCGCCCGACATAAGCTCGTAGGTGTTCTTATCCTCAAGTGATATTTTATTAATGTCAAAGGTGGGATCGGTCTTTCTTATCTCATTCTCGGTATTTCTTATAATGGTTAAGTTACGAAGTCCAAGAAAGTCCATTTTTAAAAGTCCAAGTTCGTCCAGCGCGGTCATTGTATACTGAGTGACCACCGATTCGTCATTTACGGCTAGCGGAACATACTCATTAACAGCGCGGTCGGATATAACGACACCTGCCGCATGGGTCGAAGCGTGACGGGGCATTCCCTCGACCTTTTTCGCCATATCGACAAGCTCTTTTACATCGGGGTCACTGTCATATTCGGCGCGAAGCTCGGGAGATGCTTCAAGTGCTTTTTCTATTGTGATACCGAGCGCTCTCGGTACAAGCTTTGCAATTCTGTCACATATAGCATAGGGTCTGTCTAGCGCTCTGCCGACATCGCGTATGGCATTTCGAGCCGCCATCGTCCCGAAAGTTACTATCTGACTAACCCTATCGCTTCCATATTTTTCTATAACATAATCAATTACCCTTTGACGGTTGACATAGCAGAAGTCTATATCAAAATCCGGCATTGATACTCGCTCGGGATTTAAAAATCTTTCGAAAAACAAGTTATATTTTATAGGATCTATACCCGTAATTCCGATACAATATGCCGCAAGCGAGCCAGCACCCGAGCCTCTGCCGGGTCCTACAGGAATGCCCGAACGTTTTGCGTAGTTTACAAAGTCCTGAACTATAAGATAATAGTCGACATAGCCCATACGGTTTATGGTGTCAAGCTCAAAGTTCAGTCGGTCGATATATTCAGTTTTCGGGTTGGAACCGAATATACGGTAAAGACCCTCGAAGCATTTTTCACGAAAGAATTCAAAATGGTCGCGGTCGCCGATATCAAAAACGGGTAGCTTTATCTTGCCGAACTCAAAATCAAAATTACAGCGCTCGGCAATTTTTACGGTATTTGATATTGCTTCGGGAGTATCGCCAAAAAGCTCTGCCATCTCCTCTGCCGTTTTTACATAAAACTCGTCATTCGGGAAAGAAAGCGGATTATCCTCATTTACCGTTTTACCCGTCTGTATACAGATAAGGACCTTTTGCATCTTTGCGTCCTCTCGGCGGACATAATGCGCATCATTGGTCGCAACTAGCGGTATCCCCGTTTCCTTTGCTATCTGCTTTATAAATGGATTTATCTCTATCTGCTCGGGCATACCGTGGTTCTGAAGCTCTAAAAAGAAATTATCTTCACCAAAGGTATCGCGGTACCACAAGGCTGCATTTTTTGCAGACTCGTAATCGTTATTTATAAGCGCCGACGGTATCTCACCCGCAATGCAGGCAGACATAGCGATAAGACCCTCGTGATATTTCGAGAGCAGCTCTTTATCTAGGCGCGGCTTTGAATAAAAGCCCTCTGTGAAAGAAAGCGACACCATTTTAATAAGATTCTTATAACCTGTTTCGTTTTCACAGAGCAAAACCAAGTGGTTATATCTTGCGTTACTGCTTTTTTCCTTATCAAAACGGCTCTTGGGTGCGACATATACCTCGCAACCGATTATCGGCTTTATCCCCGCTTTTTTTGCTGCTTTATAAAAATCCACCGCTCCGTACATCACACCGTGGTCGGTCATCGCTACTGCAGTCTGTCCCATCTCCTTTACGGCAGCACAAAGCTCCTTTATACGGCAAGCGCCGTCTAAAAGGCTGTATTCCGTATGAAGATGAAGATGTACGAAGTCCATACTACTTTACCTCTTTTGAAAGTTCTATAAGCTTTGCAAATCTGTGATTCAGTCCCGAACGGGTAAGTCGGTTGCCCGAAATACGGCAAAGCTCCGAAAGAGATGATGACGGATTCGCGATTCTTAACCCCGCCGCCTCTATGAGCTCGTCCGATAAAAGTTCAAGTCTGCCAACAGACTGTAACTTTTTAATAGCTTGTGTCTGCAAAAAGGCCGCATCCGCGCTTTTTAGTATATTTCTTGTCTCACAATTGTTTTTTCGGTTTATTTTATTCTTCATGCTCTTATAAATTTTCACGTTTATAAGGCTGAGTGTTTCGTTTGAAGCACCCATAAGGGTCAGCAGGTCCTCAAGCATCGTACTGTCTTTTACATAAACGATGCTTTTCCCTGCTCTCATCGTTATTTTTGTCACTATTCCTCGTGACAAAAGCAGCTCGGCAAAGGTATCCGCCATCTGCCTTTCCCTAAATGAAAAGTCTATTCTGTATTCACGTTCAGGGTCGCTCATAGTACCGCCTGCCAAAAATGCCCCGCGGATAAACGCACCCTCACTGCCCTCGTTCTTAAGCATACCGCTTTTTAGAGTTACGTTCTCGTCTTTTTTGTACCCTAAGCCGTACATTATCTTTTTTCTATCGGCTTCTGAGGCTACTGATACCGAATAGATCTTACGGCTTGTCCCACCTTCTCGTATATCTGTGATAACATCAAAGGAACGTCTTACAAGGCTGCAAAAATATTCGGCTGTGGCAAGCGAGCCGGTCTGAAAAAGTATTTTATCGAAAGAAAAAGACCGACAGAGTGCCAACATTCCGTAACATTCCGCTTCGGTGTGCCTTCCGGACGGTCTTTTAGCGCAAAGCTCTTTTTTTACATCAGATGTAAATGACACCGTCTCACTCCCCGCTTTTCCCGATATATATGACCTCGGTTTCGAGTTTGACCTCTTTTCGGTCAAAAACCGTTTTTTGAATTCTCTCGATAAGCCGAAGCACATCATTACATGTTGCATCAGCTTTATTTATGACAAATCCTGCATGCTTAGAGCTTACTTCTGCTCCGCCGACCGAATAACCTTTAAGTCCGCATTCGTCGATAAGCGCCGCAGCAAAATACCCCTCAGGTCTTTTAAATGTACTGCCCGCGCTCGGGAAATCAAGCGGCTGAGATGTCTTTCTCTTTTGCATTAAAGTATCCATTTTTTCGGCTATTTCGCCCGAGTCACCCTTTGAAAGCGCAAACATAACACCTGTAATTATCTCGTCGGTGTCCGTATACACGCTATGTCTGTATGAAAGTGAAAGCTCTGCGTTATCTCTTTTAATAACGGTATTATCCTTAAGGCTTTCTGCAAACTCTACGACCTGTGACATTTCACCGTCGTAGGCTCCCGCATTCATATAGAGTGCCCCTCCGACGCTGCCCGGGATACCGTAAGCAAACTCAAGACCCGAAAGTCCGTTGTTTTTGGCAAATACACATACCGCCGTCAGCGAAGCTCCTGCCGCGGCATAGATGCGCGTTTCATCAACGAGTTTTATTTTTTTCATCATCAGTGTGGAAACAACTATACCATCAATACCGTCATCCGATACCAGCAGATTACTTCCATTTCCGATAACAGTAGTATTAATACCCTCTTCTTTCGCTGCTCTTACAATAGCTGCAAGCTGTTCTGTGTTTTCAGGCTCGACAAAAAACTCCGCCGCACCCCCTATTTTAAAGGAGGTGTGGGCAGACATAGGTTCATTCTTTTTGAATTTAACTTTAAGTCCTTCGAGAATTTTATCGGTCATAATTACTCCAAATTAATATAATTTATCAAGAAACGCGGCGCCGATGATGCCTGCATCGTTACCGAGCTTAGCGGTAACAACAAGTTCTCTGTCATCCTGACCGTACATTTCTCTTTTTACAAGCTCATTTACAGGTATCGTAAGATTTTCCTTTTCGTTTGAAATTCCGCCACCGATACAAATAAGCTCGGGTTGGAATATATTTATCATATCGGTAATTCCTACTGAAATATATTTAAAATAATTGTTTACGACCTTGGTTGCAGAAATGTCACCGAGTCGCCACGCGTCAAATGCGGTCAATCCGTTGACGTTTTCGATGTCCCCGCCGCAAATTTTCCACATAGCAGATGCAAGGTCTTCTTTCATTGCCTTTTTGGTCTGTCGGATCAGCGCAGTTGCCGAAGCATACGCCTCCCAGCATCCACGTCTGCCGCAGGTACAAAGCTCACCGTCCATAGCAATAACCGTATGGCCGAGTTCTCCGCCCGTAAAGTTGCTTCCGGAATATATTTTTCCGTCAATAATTATACCGCCGCCTACACCAGTTCCCAAAGTTATCGCAATAAAATTTTTAGTGTTTTTCCCTGCTCCTGCAAGAAACTCGCCGTAAGCCGCGGCATTGGCGTCATTTTCAAGATAGAAATCTGAGCCTACGCGTTCTTTCATCATGCTGCAAATAGGGACATCCTTGAACTGCAGATTGTTGGAATATTTTACCTTTCCTTTTATCGGGTCGACTGACCCCGGCGTTCCGATACCCATCGCGGATATATCCTTTGTATTAATTCCCGCATCCTTCATAGCGGCAAATGCGGCAGAAGCCATATCGTCGGCAATCTCCTCTGCAGAGCGTGGAGCTTTTGTTTTGAGCTCACCCTTACCCACAATATTGTAGTTTTCGTCAACAACCCCTGCGACGATATTTGTTCCACCTAAATCTATTCCTAAACGATACATAAATATGACCCCAATTGTTGCTAAAACGCCTCTATTTCCATATCTTTTACCTCTGGTGCTTCTGTTCCCATACCGAGTCTGCCGAGAAGATCTACCGCCGCGTTGTAGCCGAGTTTCTTCTGGCGGTTGTTCATAGCGGCAACCTCGATGATAACCGCAAGATTTCTACCCGGTTTTACAGGTATTGTAACCGACGGAATTGACATTCCGAGTATCTCGGTTGTCTGCTCCTCAAGACCCATTCGGTCATAGACCTTTTCAGAATCCCAAGGCTCAATGTTGATAATAAAATCTATCTTTTCGGTCAGCTTGACAGCGCCCACACCGAAAATTCTTGACACATTAACAATTCCTATACCGCGAAGCTCAATAAAATGTCTTATATTATTGGGCGCGGCGCCGACAAGCGACTTATTTGACACTTTTCTTATCTCGACCGCGTCGTCAGCAATAAGACGGTGACCTCTTTTGACAAGCTCTATTGCCGTTTCAGATTTACCTACACCGCTTTCGCCAAGCAAAAGTATACCCTCGCCGTAGACCTCGACAAGAACGCCGTGTCGGGTTATACGGGGTGCTAAAGAGAGATTAAGAAAAGCGATAAGCTGAGCCATAAAAGCAGAGGTCGCCTCTTCTGTGCGAAGCAGCGGCACGCCGTGCTTTTCTGCCGCCTCATAAAAACCTTCAAGCATCATATTGCGTGAGATGATGACCGCCGCAGGCTTTTTGGAGAAAAACTCTTCAACAAGCTCGAAATATTTCTCAGTTTTAAAATGCTTTATAAAGCTCTCTTCGCTTCTTCCGATTATCTGTATACGGGTATTGTCAAAAAACTCGTAATATCCGCCGAGTTGAAGTCCCGGACGGTTTATATCATTATTACATATTTTTATCTCCTCGGGTTCTGCGGGAAGATAGATAGTTTCAAGTGAAAATTCCTTTATTATTTTTGATAATTCAACCGTATATTCTGCTGACATAAAATGCACCGCCTTCAAACGATATATTAACTTATTTTATATTATATATTATATCCGCTCAAATTCAAAGTTTTTTTTGATTTTTCTTGATAAAAAAGGTAAAGCGTCTTATAATATACTACAATATCTCATTTTACAAGGTGGAATTACATATGAAACTGGGTATCGTCGATGAACTTACCGAATTCATATCTAAATGTTTCTCCATAAATGCCGATAAAGCTTGATAAACACTATATTTTTCAATAATTCTAAAACACACAAGTCCACGTATCTCTATGTCTTCCCATACGAAAATGGCGTAAAAATGGCGTAGTAAAATCAGTGGATAGCCTGCGACGAAGTGCATATTGCTACACATAACAGCCGCCCGGCGGTGAGACCTTTTTGGTCTTACCGCCGGGTGTTTATATTTATATTCAATTCAATATGCAATCCTAAAGTAATCCAAATAGGCCTTAAAGCGGTCTTGAGCAGTAAGGCAAGTGTCCATTAGAAAACCTTTCTCTTGATCCCACTCTTTGAGGCCACGATAGTAGAACAGCTTCAGATTATCCTCAATAATAAAGGGTACAATGTTATGCTTCAGGCACTCTTTGAAGAGAATCAGGCGACCTACGCGGCCATTTCCGTCTTGAAAGGGATGGATGCGTTCAAATGCTACATGGAAGGCTACGATGTCCTCAAAGGTCTTAGTGGATAGTTCGTTGTAACTCATCAGTAGCTTGCGTATCTCGCTGGCAACATTTTCTGGAAGAGTGGTGTCATTACCGCCTACCTCGTTGGGCAGTTTCTTGTACTCCCCTACCGCGAACCAATCCTTGCGGCTGTCGCTGGTGCCGGTCTTCAGAACAAAATGCAATTCCTTGATGAATTTCTCAGTCAGTGTAGAGCCAGCCTGGTCGATCACCATATCAATGCATCGGAAATGGTTAGCTGTCTCAATCACATCGTCCACATTCACAGCTTCATTTTCAAAGCCAATGGTGTTGGTCTCAAAGATGTACCGAGTCTGATCGTGCGTCAAGCGACTACCCTCAATGTGGTTTGAATTATAGGTCAGATCGATCTGAATTTTATGATAGATACCACCGGTCATCTTTGTTGCCTTCTGCTCTCGCAGGATCTGCAGCAACGTAGGTACATCGTTTTTCTTATTTGAACGCTCCGGCTTTTGTGCGTCCTCCGGAATATACCAGGTTTTGCCGATAATCTTCGCATCAGCAATTCTGCCGTGGGCACAGTAATTCCGCACGCTTCGTTCGGAAAGCCCCCATTTTTCAGCCATTTTTGCCACAGATATATATTCCATAGTTACCTCCCGGCAAGATTTCTTGTCTGTATTATACCATATTATCGGCAAAATATCAATAGTGTTTTCAGTTTTTTAAAATCTTTGTTGCCGATAAACTATTAAATAATTTAGCTATTGTATATTAAAACGGCAGAGAGGTCCAGCCTCCCTGCCGTCATTACTGTGTATATTAACTTGCTGCAAATTCTCCGGACCCCGAACCGACTGTGATTGTGTAAGTTTCACCCTTTTTAATATCGGGGCTTGATAGAATAACCACGGCAAAATTCAGTTCAGGTGTGTGCTCAATAATGATGTTTCCGGATTTATCCTTCAGAACGATTTTTGTACCTGCAGACTGATTGCCAACACTTACTGCTATCACCCCCTGCTCGGAGTCACTAAAGGTCTGTGCCATACCGGATGCACCTGTTCCGATAAACGTGCCTCCCGTAATCGTAGCACTTCTGTCATAATCAAGGGTTGCGGTATCGCCCTGCGTAGGACCTGTAACAACGGTATATCCGCCAGATATCGTAAGCGTACCGTTTGCATCAATTCCGTCGCCCGATGCTTTTACATACAGGTTTCCGCCGGAGATGATGATACTGCCGTTACCTGAGGACATTCCGCCGCCCATACCGTGCTTTCCGCCGCCGAACATACCATCACGACCGCCGGTAGTACCGCTGGAGTCCGTTCCTCATGCGGCATTGAGACCGTCATCACTGGCAACTATCTTGAATTCTCCTCCCTTAACATCGATGTTGAGTGCTTCCAAGCCCTCATAACTTTCGGTAATATTGAAAGTACCTGCTGTAATGGTGAGGGTTTCTTCTGCGTGGATAGCATCATCGCCGGAAGCTAATTCAAACGTGCCACCGTTTATTGTAACAGATACATCCGAGTGAACAGAGTCATCGGCAGAGTCGATCTTAAAAGTACCGCCACTGATCAGAAGACTGTTTGCTGCTTTAATGCCCTTCATACTCGCGCTGTTTTCATCTGTTGTGGTGGTTGAGCTTTGTGAGCTGCCTGGTCGCATTCCGCCGTGACCACCACCCATAAAGCCGCCGTAGTTACCGGAGGATGCTTGGGATCCGTTTTTGCTGCCACCGCCTATCAAAAGATCAAAGGTGCCGTCCTCGATTTGCAAATAGGCACTTGCAGCAATACCGTCACCTTCTGCTTCTGCTTGAATTGTTCCACTTGAGATATAAATAAATCCCTTTTCAGCATCCTCGGTATTCTCACAATGAATGGCATCCTTACCGGCATCTATCGTGAATGTTGCCGCGGAGATTCTTACACTGTCATTGGCATCTACGGCATGAGATGCAGAATTGATCGTATAAGTGCCGCCTGTAACAACCAGATCATCCTTACAAACAATACCATGTCCTGCGGGTGATGTAACTGTTAACGAGCCTGCTCCATTGAGTGTCAAATCTTGTTTTGAGAACAAAGCTCCGTCAATATTATTATCGTCAATAGCGGTGAAGCTACCGCCATTGGCAAGCGTATTTGTTGTTCCTTCGGCAAGGGTTAAGAAGACCTTGTCTGCTTCCAAAACATATAGCGCTGCTGATGTCTTGCTTGTGATGTTTACACCATCAAAAATAAGTTGCAGTTTTGCGGTATCTTTTGCATTGACGATCAGCATACCATCTGTCAGCTCACCTGAAATAACATAGGTTGCTTCCTCGGTGATCGTAACTCTTGAACCGGATATATTAACACTGTTGGAGCTGGCTGTTGCTGATGTACCGTTCAGTTTGATTGTAACTGCTTTACTTTCATCATATTCCGTTTTGCCGTCCCGTTCGGTAAACATATCCGAATCGGTCTGAGAAAAGTCCACATCTACGGGGTTATCGTTTATAGTGGAATCATCACCGGATACCGTAGCACCACCGTTATTTAATTCTCCATTGTCGCCCGTGTTTCCTTTATCGGTGCCGCAGACTGCAAGCACAGAAAGTATCATAAAAAGTGCAAGAAAGATCGATATATACTTTTTCATTTTGCGCCTCCTTTTACAGTTCCGTAACTGTGGTTTCTTGCTTTGAGACGGTGATTTCAAGATTGCCATTGCGACAGCGGATCTTGTCGATCATTTCCTTTTCTCTGGACGCATCGCGCAATACCGCGTTGTATGTAAGTTTAAACATACTTCCCATATTGGTGCTTTTTACGCGGGCAAGATCGTGGGACACAGTGTATTCTGCAAAGATATCGTCAAAGACTCCGGAATAGTCCAAGTCTTCGGGAATTGTGATAGAAAATGTCTTATAGGCATCTGCGTTTTTCTTTGCACCGAAATCCAGGCGGTTGTACAGTAAAAACATCGCACACATAACCACCGTAAACAGTACGGAAAAACCGAGATAACCCATACCGGCGATCAGTCCTGCACCCATCGCAAGAAACAATGTGCAAATTTCTTTTGCCGTACCGGGAACACTGCGGAAACGGACAAGACTAAAAGCGCCCGCCACCGCAACGCCCGTTCCTACGTTGCCGTTGACCAGCATAATCACCACGCAAACCACCGCAGGCAGAAGTGCCAGTGTTACCACAAAGCTCTTGGTATATCGTGTGCGATACATATAGGCAAACGCCATAATAAGCCCAAGCACAAGGGAAAACCCAAGGCAGAGCAGAAAATCAGTGATGCTAATCACCGAAACAAGATCCGAATCAAATAATCCCTTAAACAAATTCTCAAGCATTAACTGCTACCTCCATCACGTTTTTATGTTCTCCGACCAACCTCGGAAAAATCATTGTTTGATACGCCGTTCCATATTTGGAAAACGACGTCTTGTAAATGTGTTCCTCTGAGAGAGTTTTAGTCATCCAAATAGGAATACCTCCCGAGCACTTGATCTCCATCAAGACCTTTCCTTCCGGGAGAATTGGTGTGCCGTACACTTCCGACTCAAGAGACAAATCATCTTGTCTGCAAAGAATGGTATCGTCAAAGGTCACACGAAAATCCGAGCCGTCATTTGCATAAAAGGCTTCTCGCTCATACGAGAGGAAAACCGCAGGGTGCAAAGTTTTATAGTAGTCAAGAAAGTAATCTATTTCCTCGGATATCTGCGTGTGTTTATGACAATGCTGTTCCCGAGAGAGCCATTCCACAGCTTCTGTTTCGGGGAGAGAAATACGGCGTTTATATACCACGTGCTTATATTTTTTCTTTAACTCAACAAACACTGTGCTGTTCGGCTCGGCTCTTCCGTAGCTACGGATACGAAGTTTTTCCTTGTATGTCGGTTTCTCTATCGACCTGCGAATCAGAAGATAAGTGTCTGTATCGTAGTAAATATTGCGAATCGTGGTACGGCCATACTTATCCAGCTTCATATACGGCTTCATTGCCTCAAGCACTTTTGCTTTTTGTTCGAGGGTTATCATATATTTGATTTCATAGCGTTTAAAAACCGTTTGAATTGCCATAAAAACAAATCCTCCTGTACCTTGATAGCATCATTGTACAGGAGGAAGATTGAAGTTTGATTGAAGCGCTATTATGATTTACTGAGCAGGTATCTGAACCTTGAATTCAACAAGTCCATTATAACAAAGCACCTTGATCTGTCCTTTGTGAGAGGTTGTGATTGCTTTGGCGATAGCAAGTCCCAGACCGTAATGCTTGTCCTCGCCGTTACGAGCCGTATCCACACGATAAAAGCGCTCGAAGATCTGCTCCCGCTGTTCTTCGGGGATTTCATCGCCCTTGTTGACAACAGACAATTTTGCAAGACCGTGTTCCTTGGTTAACGTCAGCCATACTTCTCCTTGGCCTTCGCTATGGCGGATGGCATTATCAAGCAGTATGGAAACGATTTGTTTTAGCTGCGTGCTGTTGCCAATCACGCCAATATCGTTTGTAATATTACTGTTAAGTGTGAACCCTTTTTCAAAGGCAACGCTTTCAAACGGAAGCGCTTCGCCGGCAACAAGACGGCTGAAATTGATGTGCTCCATTTGCGGTGTTACATTCTCGGTTCTGGCAAGGTCAAGAAGCTGACCGACCAGCATTCCCATTCGTTCATTTTCGTACTGAATATTTTGAAGCCACTGGTTGCCGCCAATCTCACGGGACAACAGTTCTGCATTGGCGTTGACCACCGATACCGGCGTTTTCAGTTCGTGACCTGCATCGGAGATAAACTGTTTTTGCTTTTGGTAGCTTTCTTCCAGAGGATTCACAATCTTTCTTGCAAGATACACTGACAGGAAGAAGAACAAAACAAGAGCAACACCGCCGAAGATCAGCGTATAGCGAAGCAAGGTCATGGCACTTTCATTGATAACGGTATTGTCCATAAAAACAACAAGGGTGTATCCGCCCTTATCTGCCTTGTAAAATGCAAGGTTGTTTTCTGTTCCGTTGTGATTCTCGCCTTTTATGATTTGCTTTGCCAATCGTTCCAAGTCGGCATCGGTATGTACTGTTGGCGTTTCGTTTTTAATTTCCAGCACCTTGCCGTCATAGGAAACAGCTACGGTATAGAAGGTAGTTAATTGGAATTTAGGCGATTCCGCATTAAAGCCCGGCTTAAAATTTTGATTTCCACCGGGTGCCGGTCTGTTCGGCGGCATCATTTCCCCAAACGAATTTGGCAGAGTATACATCTCTGCGTGTGCTTGAAGCATTTCCTGGTTCTGCTTTGACATCTCAAAATAACTAGATGCGTAAATAACTCCAAGTGTGCCAATCCATAAAAGCACCAAAATAGACATAATAGCTGCAACGATTTTTCTTCTTGATTTCTTAAACATCGTCACACCTCAATTCGTATCCGATCCCGCGCACTGCCTTGATTTCGGTTTTCGCCTCCACGAAGGCAAGCTTTTTACGAGTAAAGGACATATATACTTCCACGTTGTTATATTCGGCTTCGCTCTCAAATCCCCAAATCTTCACCGCCAATTGTTCACGAGTTAAAACCTGACCGCCGTTTGCGATTAAATACTCAAGGATATGGTATTCCTTTTCACTGAGCCGCACGCTCTGACCATTTGTAACGCAAGACAACATCAGGGTAGTTGTATCCAGAGTGATATCTCCAAAAGAAAGAAGGCCATCAGTAGTGCCAAGCGTTCGTCGGCCCAGCGCACGAATGCGGGCAAGGAGCTCCTTTGTCATAAATGGTTTTGTTAAGTAATCGTCTGCACCGCTATCAAGACCTATAACTTTATCATCAAGCTCAGCTTTAGCGGTTAGCATCAAGATCGGTGTTGCAATCCCTTGACTGCGGGCACGCTTTGCAATCTCATATCCGTTCATTCCGGGGAGCATAACATCAAGAATAACGATGTCATAAATATTGGTTTCGATGGCAGCTAAGCCATCAATTCCATTTTCATAATGGTCTACTTCATATTTTTCAAGACGCAGGATCACACACAATGCCTGTGCCATTCTTTTTTCATCTTCTACAAGCAACAATCGCATATTGTCACCTCCACTTTATACTATTATACCATAAAAGATTGAAAAATCATTGAAGAAATTGAAAAAGCACAATCTGCTCTTCATTAAAGTGATATAAAAAACATTGAGGGCTGACAGTCTGCCAGCCCTGCTTTCATTTATAATCCTTAATCAAAAGCAATCTTCCTTCGCTGACGGTCACCCTTGCCGTCTTGCCTGATATAACCTCGTTACTGACACCGTACTGATACTCGCAAGTGATCTCGGCATTATCAAGAGGATACTTTGCATTTTCAATGGTGACTCCTTTTGCCGTCCCACTTATGTTCAGAAGTGAAAAGTAGGCATAGGAATCATCAATATATGCAGGTTCTTTTGAGACGATTTCCATTTCAGAATAATCGTCAATGATTATGCCTTTCTTGCCGAGCGTATCAAGGGAAAGGAGGATAGACACATTACCAAGCGTATGGTCAAGTCTTGCACCCACAACACCAATTAAAAGGAAATCGTCAAATCCTCTTTTTATGGCTTCCTTGACTGCAAAGACCGTATCTGTATCATCTTTTTCACAAGGCAGAACGATTGTTTCCACATCAAGATGAGGGTTATCGTGGGAGTCAAAATCTCCCACGATAAGCCCAGGCTTTACTTGCAAAGATTCTAAATGCTTCAGTCCGCTGTCGCAGAACACGATGAAATCATCGTTTCGCAAACAGCTTTTGATATATTCATAATTGTTTATGTCAGCGCCGCCGACAATTACACATCGTTTCATTTTATCAACTCATTTTTTGATTTTACTTCTGATTTTGCTGACGACTACGCAGATCATGATGGTGATAAGCATATCAGGCAAGGTGTTACCGACAACAATATCAACATGCATCAGCAATCTATAGATAACAAAGCCGATAAGCCAAATAATCAGATTTTGAATGCTGAACGCACTTGTTTCTTTGTTCTGCTTCAAAATGAAGAAATCCGCAATTTGTATAGCAATCATCGGTGCAAATACCGAGCCGATAAAATACAAAAAGTCGGTAATATCGGTAAGCGGCAGGAAAATTGCACCTACTGCACCGATTACAGTTACAGCGACTGCAACCCATTTCCCGCTGATCCTCGATGATAGCGATTCACTTGAAATGCCTGAGGAATAAGCATCGAGGAATGTGGTAGTCACAGTAGAAAATACAATAATCAGAAGTCCTGCAATACCAAGACCTGCCTTCACCATAATCTGAGCAATATCAGACTCACCGGTAAAGATAGCCGCACCCATACCGATCACATACATCCACAAGCTTACAATGCCGTATGTAATTGCACTGACAGCGGTAGCCTTGACCGGCTTTTCAGCTTCTCTTGTATAGTCGCTGATAAGAGGCAACCAAGACAGCGGCATTGCAACGGATAGCTCTACGGCAGCACCGAATGTCATTCCTTCACCGCCGATGTTCTGCATTGTCCCTTTGCCGAAAATAACGAAACTAAGAACAATCGTAAGAAGAAACAACGCTGCCATAGCAACAGTATTTACCTTGCCAAGATTCTTAATGCCGATCATAATCCAAAGAATAATCAAAGCACCAATGACAATGCACCAGAGCCAGTTGCCGATATCAAAAATACCGTTTACCGCAAGCGCACCGTCATAGATCATAATAGCAGTCCAGCCGACAAGCTGAATGATGTTAAGCACAGAAAACAGCAAAGCACCTTTACTGCCGAAGCTCATCTTGGCGGTTTCCATTGCACTTTTGCGAACCTTACCGCCGATCAGTCCCGCAAAGAACAGCATAGTGCATCCAATAATATGACCAAGTAAGATAGCAAGTAAGCCTTTGGTAAAGCCGAGAGGTGCAAAGTAAGTTCCGGTTAAGATTTCCGCAATAGAAACAGCGGCTCCAAACCAAATCAGTCCGTTTTCAAAGACGGATGTGCGTTTTTCTTCCATTTCACTCCGCCTCCTTTGCATACTTCCCTTGCAGATCAAAATTGTGCATCATCGGGCCAGAGCCTTGTCCCAAATCGAGCTGTGCCGAAAGAGCATCAGAAATATAGTCCTTGGCTCTCTTTACAGACATAGCAAGGTCAAAGCCTTTTGCAAGGTTAGCAGCGATGGCAGAGGAAAGCGTACAGCCTGTGCCATGGGTGTTGGGATTGTTGATGCGCTTACCTTCAAACCATGCCATTTCGCCGTTTACATACAAAAGGTCGTTGGCATCGTTGATGCTGTGACCGCCTTTCAGAAGAACGGCACAGCCGTATGTATCACCGATGAATTTTGCCGCAGAAAGCATATCTTCTTTGCTTTCGATGGCCTTTCCCGAAAGCACCTGTGCTTCGGGGATATTCGGCGTAACGAGGGTTGCAATGGGCAGAAGTTTCTCAACTAAAGTCTGCACCGCATCGGTCTTCATCAAAGAAGAGCCGCTGGTTGCCACCATAACGGGATCTACCACCACTTTTTTTGCCTTATGGTAGCTGAGCCTGTCTGCAATCACGCAAATCAGTTCCGAAGAAGCTACCATACCGATTTTTACGGCATCGGGATAAATATCCTCGAACACCGCATCTAATTGTTTGCTCAGGAAATCCGTTGTTGATTCCTGAATTGCTCTTACGCCGGTCGTGTTCTGTGCCGTTAGCGCCGTGATCGCACTCATAGCATAAACACCATTCATCGTCATTGTTTTCAA
>JAZQER010000074.1:0-25952 GCA_045539095.1 Acutalibacteraceae bacterium
CTATTCGTCTGGCTATACTTGATGTCATTAAAGCCAATCCGAAAACACTCGAACAGTATAAATCGGGACAGACTAAGGTCATGGGCTTTTATATTGGGCAGGTTATGAAGGCAATGAAAGGTAAGGCAAAGCCTGAAACAGTGAATAAAATTCTAGCTGAAGAGCTTTTAAAATTTTAACGGAGGTAAAAAAATATGGAATTTTTAAATACAGAGAAAAAGGTAGATACAACCGATATTTCTTATATTATCGAGGGATTTAATAACGGAACTATTAAAGACGGCGACAAGGTTACAGTAAAGGGTTCGCTTCACAGAATTCGCGAAATGAGCGGATTTGCTTTTGTAATCGTCCGTTCTTCAAGAATGGTATTTCAGTGTATTTGGGAAGAAGGCGTCTCAGAGTGCGATATTAAGGATTTCTCGGTAGAAGAGTGTGTTATTATTGACGGAACATTGATTAAAGAAGAGAGAAGTCGCACCGGATTTGACATTCGAATAAACAATATGACCAGGATTTCAGGTAAGGCAGAAATTCCTCCTATCGAAATCGGTAATGACAAAAAGATAGAAAAGTTAAATCTAAATACTCTTCTCGACAACAGAATTATTGCACTTCGAAACCCCAAAACACGCGCAATCCTCAAAATCGCTGACGGAGTTATGTATGCGTTCCGTGAGTTTTTGCGTCAGGAGGGATTCACCGAATTTGTACCTCCCAAGATGGTAACTGCAGGAGCAGAGGGTGGCGCTGATATGTTTGAGGTTGAGTATTTTGGACAAAAGGCTTACTTAAATCAAAGTCCGCAGACCTATAAGCAGATAATGGTAGGCGTTTTTCAGAAGGTATTTACAGTCGGACCTGTGTTCAGAGCTGAAAAATATTCAACCAACCGCCATATTAACGAGTTTCAGGGACTTGACCTTGAAATGGGATTTATTAACTCATTTGAGGATCTTATGGAGTTAGAAGCAAGAATGTTTAAGTTTATCTTTAAAACATTAAACGAACAGTATGCTTCAGAGCTTGAAATGCACCTAGGTAAAGACGTCAGACTGCCTGAGCTTACCTGCTTCCCTAAGATTAAGTTTATGGAAGCTAAGAAGCTTTTCGCTGATGCGCATCCAGGAAAACAGGGTGAGCTTTCGCTTTTGGAGCCCGACTTTGCACCTGAGGAAGAAAAATGGCTTGGCGAATATTTCCTTAAAGAGTATAATGCTCCTATAGTTTTCGTTACCCATTATCCCACAGCTAAGCGTCCTTTCTATACGATGGAAGACCCTGCTGACCCGAACTACACTCTCAGTTTCGATATGCTTCTTAATGGTCTGGAAGTAACAACAGGCGGTCAGCGCATACACGACTACGATATGCAGGTTAAAAAGATGAAGGACAGAGGAATGGATATTGACGACTTTGAAGATTATCTTACAATGCATAAATACGGTATGCCTCCGCACGGCGGAATGGGACTCGGACTTGAAAGAATAGTACAAAATATTCTCGGACTTGATAATATTAAGCAAGCAACTGCATTCCCGAGGGACCGCGACAGACTTCGTCCGTAATCGAAAACAAAAAAAGAAAAGCCTCTGATTTGATAACAAATCAGAGGCTTTTGTCGTGTTAATCAAAGAACTTTGCGTGTACTGCAGAAACAGCGCGGTCGGCTTCCTTCTGGTCTATAAGAACCGAAATTTTTATCTCACTAGTGGAAATCATCTGGATATTTACATTTGCGTCTGCAAGAGCTTCAAACATTTTTGCGGCAACACCAGGGTGCGTTTCCATTCCGGCACCGACAATAGAAACCTTTGATACAGAGTTATCTGCGACAATCTTCTTGTAGTCAAGAAGATCCTTGATTTCTTCAAGCGCTTCAAGGGCGTCTTTCGACTGGTCTTCGGTAACAGTAAAGGTAATATCCTTTGTACCGTCGCGACCTACCGACTGAAGAATTATGTCAATATTAACCTTTGCTTGCGCCAGTTTATTAAATACCTTAAAAGCAACACCGGGGGTGTCGTTAAGTCCCACTATTGAAATTCTTGAAACGTTGTTATCCTTCGCAACGCCTCTTATGAGCATTTTTTCCATTTTAACCTTCTCCTTTACAATTGTACCGGGTTTTCTTTCTAAACTTGAAAGAACCTCAAGCTCAACATTATATTTCTGTGCCATTTCAACCGATCGATTGTTGAGCACCTGCGCACCGAGAGATGCAAGCTCAAGCATTTCTGAATAGGTGATCTCATCCATCTTTACAGCGCCGCTTACTTTTCTTGGGTCAGCAGTATACACACCGTCAACGTCGGTATATATCTGACAAAGGTCAGCGTGCATAGACGCAGCAATAGCAACTGCGCTTGTATCGGAGCCACCGCGACCTAGGGTTGTAATATTATCGTATTTGCTGACTCCTTGAAAGCCTGCAACAATAACGATCTTCTTTTTATCAATCTCGTTTCTTATTCTTTCGGAATCAACAGTTTTGATTCTGGCGATGCCGTGAGCAGAGTTTGTTTTAAAGCCAGCCTGCCATCCAAGAAGGGATACAACAGGGAAGCCAAGCTTTTCAATAGCCATAGCAAGAAGGGCAATTGATATTTGCTCGCCTGCGGCAAGAAGCATATCCATTTCTCGCTTAGAAGCTCCATCGGGATTTATTTCCTTTGCCTTATCAATCAGCTCGTCGGTAGTATCGCCCTGTGCAGACACAACTACTACGATGTCGTTGCCTTTTTTATAGTCATCAATAATTATGTTGGCAACATTAAAGACTCTTTCAGCATTAGCAACCGAGCTTCCGCCGAATTTTTTTACTATGAGTGACATAACTTTCCCCCAAAACTTGAATATATTATTACTTAGTCGATGGCGTGTAAAATGCTGATAGGTTCAGATTTTGTGAGACGGCTAAGTTGGTTTCTCAGTGTATTTTCAATATCGTGCTCCGTGATGAAGGATATCTCATTTCTGGATGCGTCCTTGAAGAGAGTAACTTCGTTGAAAAGCTCTTCAATCTCAGCTTGAGCTGAACTGAGATTATCGCACTTGCAACGAACATATAGCTTTGCAACGTCATTCATTACATCAGCTACATAAGAATCATCACCATCTTCCCAGAACAAATATTTACGGGCCGATAGGTGCTTCACGCAGTCGATGACATCTCCCACAACGGCGCTTGCTGTAGGGAATTTCCCCGCGCCTCTGCCGTAGAACATAACGTCGCCGACCTCGTCGCCGCGTACCATAATTGCATTGAAAACATCGTTCACGCCCGAAAGCATATTCTGTCTGCTGACAAGGGCAGGGTATACCGCAGCGGTTATCTGTCCGTTATCAAGCTTGCGTGTTTTTCCGATGAGCTTTATGACATATCCGAGTGCGCTTGCATTTTCGATATCATTAAGAGTTATCTTGGTAATACCTTCCGCTGTAATTTGATTAGGATATACATGCTTTCCGAAGCCAAGCGAGGCAAGAATACAAATTTTTCTGCAGGCATCAAGACCTTCTATATCGGCTGTAGGATCTTTCTCGGCGTAACCGAGCTGTTGCGCAAGCTTTAGTGCAGCATCAAAATCCATATTTTCGGTAACCATTTTAGTTAGAATAAAATTAGTAGTTCCGTTTAAAATTCCAGTAACCTCTGTTATCTCGTTTGCGGTAAGGCACTGCGCCATAGGTCGAAGGACAGGAATTCCTCCGCCAACACTTGCTTCAAACAGAAAGTTTACGTTTTTTTCAGAAGCTATCTGTAAGAGCTCTGCGCCCTTTTGAGCAACAAGTTCTTTATTTGAAGAACAAACACTTTTACCTGCGAGCAAGCAAGCTTTAACATAATCATAAGCAAAAGTACAACCGCCCATAACCTCAACTACAACCTGAACCTCGGGATCATTGAGTATAATATTAAAATCCTTTATGAATTTATCGGAATATTCAACATTGTCAAAATCGCGAAGATCTAGGATGTACTTGACATTAATATCGTTTTTTGCTTTTTGCGAAACTCGTTTTCGATGATTTATAAGTATTTCGGCGACACCTGAGCCGACGACTCCGTGTCCCATTATTGCTATGTTAACCATTTTTAAGACTCCTAATCATACAGATTTAATTGTAATAACACCGTCGATCTGTGAAGATAGATCGATCAGTTCTTTAATAGTACACTGAAGATTTTCAATATCTATTGTGATATACACAGATGCTACTCCGTTTTTTGGTTCAGTCTGAGTCATCGTAATTATATTTGCCCCTTTTTGAAAGAGCGCGCTGCTCAGACTGGAAAAAACTCCCGCCTTATCTTGCAAAATAGCTTGAATATCAAGCTTATTAGTGTTATTATCTTTACATATGAATACCTTATCTTTGTATTTATAATATGCACTTCTTGAAAGACCTGCTATTTTTATTGCCTCCGAAGCGCTAGAGGCTTCTTTACTGTCGATAAGTCGTTTGGCTTCAATTACCTTACCAAACACTTCGGGAAGCGCAGCAGAATCTACAATGTAATAGGTTTTCTTTTGCAAACAATCCACCACCCACGTACAATTGTTTTTTGACTTGATACAATATAACACATTTATATAGGAGATTTCAAGAATAATTTTAAGTTTGAATAATATTTGTCATTTTAGACAATAATTCTTAAAATTAACGGTTTTTTTGAAAGGAATTACTATGTTAAGAGAGGCTAAAAAGAATTTTTTAATTGATTTATTATTCTTTGTCACAGTTGCAGCGATAATTTATATAGTTTTTAGATTTCTTGCTGTATACCTTTTTCCGTTTATAATCGGACTTGTTATTGCTGTACTTGTACAAAAACCGTCTGCCTTCATATCTAAGCATACAAAGATGAAAAAAGGCATGTGTGCTATGATTCTTGTAATCATTAGTTATCTAATTACAATTGTACTTATCGGCGCGATTGGTTATTTTATCTATTCTCAAGGATACAGATTGGCGTCAGATATACCGTACTATGTTGAAAAGCTTAGCTACACTTTCAGTCAGTTTGGCGATAAGATAAATGATGTTATAATAAATATGCCTAGCGAAGCAAGGGAATCTATCCAGAATATTGTCAACAATCTTATCACCAATATTGGCACGACAGCTACAAAATGGATACCTGAATTTGCTGCATCTGTTGCGCTCAATACTCCTGAATTTATAGTTGTTGTTATTGTAACTGTCGTTGCTTCTTGTTATATTGCCAAAGATTTGGACAAGCTTAAAAAACTGGCAAAAAAAATTGTAAAGCCCAAATATATTAATCTGATTTCGGATGTAAAGCAGATTATTTATAACAATGTTTTTAAACTTATAAAGAGTTATGCCATAATTATGGTTATAACTTTTGCTGAGCTTGCGGTTGGGTTACTGATTTTAGGAATAAAAAACGCCGTTTTGATAGCCGTTATGATATCTGTTGTTGATATACTTCCTGTACTTGGTTGTGGCACCGTTCTGATACCTTGGGGTATCATTTCGTTAATACAAGGCAACTATTTGATTGGGGTAGGTCTTCTGGTATTATATATTATAATTCTTGTAGTCAGAAACATTATAGAGCCCAGGATAATCGGCGGACAAGTCGGTCTGCACCCGCTCGTTACGCTCATAACCATCTTTATTGGTTTTAGATTGCTTGGTGTTATTGGTATTTTCATTTTGCCTATAGCCGCTATAGTTCTACTTCAGCTTTACCGAAACGGTGAGTTAAGCTTTCTTAATTTTAAAGAAACTGAGGCTGATGAATAAATTACAAGCCGACCTGAGAGAGACACTTCCTTATGGAGTGTGCCTCGAGGGTCGGCTTGTAATTTTTATATGTCATTAAATGATTACGCTTCATAAAATGTATTGTAATGTGAAAATACAGCATATTCTGTATCGGAGTTGGTATTTTGAAAGGTAATATCATTATCACCGGCACGATCACTTATGCCATTCGCGGACGAGATCTGCTTCGCAAGTATTCATTCAGAGCATCTGTCGAACGAAATCTTTCAGGTAGCAATCGTTACGGCTGCGGTTACGGCATAGTTGTTTACGGTGATATCAACGATGCCGTGCGCATATTAAAAGACCATAATATAAAGGTGCTGGATATTGCGCCGGTTATTTAAAACGCACAGGATCAAAAGTCCTGTGTTTTATTTTGGAGGTGATAGATTTGATTTATTTAGACAACGCTGCAACTTCTGGAGTGAAGCCCGCGAGCGTTATAAATGCAGTTAGTTATTCCTTGAAAAATCTTTCGTCTAATCCTGGAAGGGGAGGCCACGAAGGTGCTGTAGATGCTGCAACCAAGGTTTTTTTGGTGCGTAACAAATTATGTGATTTCTTTAACGCTGATTCTGAGAACTCTATATGCTTTACAGCTAACTGCACGGCATCTATAAACACTGTGCTATACGGTTGTTTAAAGCCAGGAGACCATATATTAATTTCCTCGCTTGAGCATAATGCAGTAACAAGGCCATTAATATATCTGGCAAAAAACAGTGGAGTGTCATACGATATTGTTGATATAGATGTCCGTTTTCCCGATAAAAGCGTCTTAGAATTTGAGAAAAAGATAAAGCATGACACAAAAATGATTTTTACGACTCACGCCTCTAATGTTACAGGAACAGTTCTTCCTATAAAAAAGATAGGAGAGCTTTGCAAGAAAAGAAATATTTTATTCGGTGTCGATGCAGCCCAATCAGCAGGACACAAGGAAATAAATGTGAAGGATATGAACATTGATTATCTTTGTGTAGCCCCTCATAAGGGATTATATTCTCCGATGGGTATTGGCGTTTTAGTAGCCGAAAAACCTATAGATAATATTCTTATAAGAGGAGGAACAGGAGTTAATTCAATAAGCTTTGAGCAACCCGATTCCTTGCCTGAAAGGGTGGAAAGCGGAACAGTGAATCTTCCCGGTATATGCGGAGTGGGTGCAGGCGTGGATTTCACAAATAAGCTAATACGAACAAAATCAATCGTTAAGGAGAAAAAACTGCTTCATTTTTTATATAATGAGTTAAGAAAAATCGGAGCAGAGCTATATGCAGACGATCCTTTAAACGAAGAATATGTAGGTGTTATTTCCTTTAATATTAACGGTCACTCGTCAGAAGAGGTAGCACAGTATCTTTCTAAAAATAAGGTAGCTGTTAGGGGTGGACTTCACTGTGCACCACTGGCTCATAAAACACTGGGGACTTTGGACAGAGGTACCGTTCGCGTTTCTACTTCTGTTTTCAATAACGAAACTGAAATAGATAGGGTTGCTTACCTTCTGAAAAAATTTAAAAATATCTATTGAATCTACTAAAAATCTATGCTAATATATAATATATATGTAAAGGAGTTGATTTCGTGAGAGAAGCAATGCTTAACTTTTTTGATTCTATTTATTCTCTGTTTAATCAGATTATTTTTGCAATTGTAAATATCAGCGTTTTCGACATACTTGACATTATTATAGTTGCGTTCATTGTTTATAAAGCCGTTGAGTTCTTGAGAGAAAGCCGCGCAGTTCAACTCATTAAGGGAATAGCAGTTCTTTTGGTCGTTTCTGCTCTTGCTAATTTGTTTGGACTTGTAAGTCTTAAATGGATTCTTACAAAGCTGTTTGACTACGCTCTGATTGCAGTTGTTGTTGTCTTCCAACCTGAGCTTAGGCGAGCTCTTGAAAAGGTCGGAAGAAGCAATCTCGGAGCGTTAGCAAAAGGGCAGTTTCTTTCTGACAGCGAGGAAAAGATTAACGGCTGTATTGCCAGTGTGTGTAAGGCTGTTACAACGATGTCGGATAAGAAGATCGGTGCGCTCATTGTTTTCGAAAAGGATACGAAGCTCAGAGATATTGCTAATACCGGCACCATAATTAATGCCGAAGTTTCTCCTGAAATGATCGGAAATATATTTTTCCCAAAATCCCCGTTGCACGACGGTGCGATGCTTATACGCGATGGGAATATTTTTGCTGCCGGGTGCATACTTCCGTTAACCGTAAACAATGACCTCAATTCACAGCTTGGCACCCGCCACAGAGCGGCGATCGGTATGAGTGAGAACTCTGACGCCATTGTTGTTGTGGTATCTGAGGAAACCGGTACGATTTCAGTCGCAATTAACGGAGCGATTAAGCGTGACTACAATCAGATAACGCTAAGAGAAATGTTAACGAGAGAGCTTATAAGTACTGAGCCCAAATCAAAGAATCGTTTAGGTGAAGTAATTGACAAATCTGTTAGAATTTTTAGAAAAAAGTGAGGCGATAAAATATGAAGTGGCTTAAAAATTTTTCTCTTAGAAAACTTTTCTCAAATAAGAAATTTGCCGTTTCATTTTCTGTCGTTGTAGCTTTTGTGTTTTGGCTGGTTATAGTAATTGATCAAAATCCTGAAAGAGAAATTACCTTTAACAGTGTTCCTGTTTCCATCAGTGCAACAGGAACTAATCTTGAGAGACTTGATATGGAGATAGTTTCCCAAGACGTTGGAGATACTGTATCTGTTACGGTAAAAGGTCCAAGTTATGTCGTCAGTTCATTAAAATCTGATGATATTTTGGTTACCGCTGATCTCACTAACATTGAGACAACAGGCAATTACAATGTAACGCTTGTTGCAAGAAAACTCAGTGGTAAGACCGATTATGATATTATTTCTATTAACCCGTCAACTGCTAATATAACTGTTGATAAAAAGAGGGACGAGTACAAAGAAGTTTTAGTCAGTGCACCTAATGTTACTGTTGATCTCAGTGCGGATCCGGATTTAATTTGTGAGAAACCCGATGTCCTTGAGGAAAAAATTCACATTATAGGTCCTGAATCTGAGTTTATAAAAATTGCAGAGGTCAGAGCAGTTGTTGATGATGAAATAGCTTTAAAGTCTACGAAAACCTTTATAGGTAACATTAAATTGTTTGACGCAGAAGGAAATGAATTGGATAAGTCACCCTTCACGATATCAACACAAACGGTTGATGTAACAATAGTTGTTAACAAGCGTGCTACAGTAAGTCTTGTTCCGTCGTTTATCAATAAGCCTGCAAGCTCCCCGAATCTTAAGTACACTATCAAGCTTAGTTCCGGAGAAACTATTACCGAAATAGATATTAAAGGCTCACCTGATTTGATAAATACTTTAACTTCTGTAGAACTTGAGCCTATAGATTTTAGTGAAATTACGCTTAAAAATAAGAAGTTTAACGTCGGCTTAGCGCTGTCTACCGACAGTATCGTACCCATTGACAATATTGATACTGTTACTATAGAGTTTGATTTGTCGGGATACAGAGAAAGAACTATTTCTTCTGTTGATATTAATGTTTTAAATGCAGATTCGGGACTTACTGTCGATAGAACAACTGTTAAAAATGTAACCTTTTATGTTCCAAGGAATGTTAGTTCTTTTAAGGCTTCGAGCGTAATTGCAACGGTTGATCTCACAGGTAAGGTTGCAGGGGATTCTGTTAGTGTTTCGTTTACATCGACCTACAGCGGTGTATGGGCTGTTGGCACAAATAGCGTAACGGTAAAAGCAAAATAATTTCACGTCTTTTGAGGGGTTTCTTTTGAAATCCCTCAAATTTTAGCATAATTACCGTATTCACATATAATGTGATGAGGTGATTAAATGTTTGAAATTGTTATATATTTTTTACTCGGTGGCCTTATCATTGTCGGAATGTGTGACCTAATGCATAGTGTTTGGATGTTGCTTTTAAGACCAAAAAACAGGTCTAAAGGTACATATGTTATATGTTTGAACGGTGAGTCGGATTTTTTAACTTTATCACAGTTATATGAAAAGCAAAAATGGCATGGAGATTATTTTGCAGACCGTATTGTTGCAATATCGAGCGATGATACAAATAAAGAGCTTGTTTCTCAGTTTTCCCAAAAAGGAATTTTATTTGTTAACAAAAACTCATTTACTGAGGATTTATTTTTTTAGGAGCGCCTAATGAAAAGCAAGGAAATTAAAGGTACTGTCGAAAAAATTACATATAAAAATCTAGAAAACGGATATACAGTATTTAAGATAAAGTCCGTTAAGGGGTTAATTACATGTGTTGGCTGTTTTCCGACAATTAATGAGGGAGATACTGTTAGTGTAACAGGTGTTTATTCGAATCATCCTGTATACGGCGAACAGTTTAATGTTGAGAAAATTGATATATCTGCGCCAAAGACACAGCTGCAGGTTCTTAAATTTTTATCAAGCGGTGCTATCAAAGGTATCGGCCCTGCAACTGCAATGAAAATAGTTGAAAAATTTAAAGATAAAACTCTTGATATAATTGAAAACTATCCTATGGAGCTAACGGTAATCAAGGGAATAAGTGTTGACAAGGCTAACAGTATTTGCGAAGAATATAAAAAGCAGTACGGTATCAGGGATATTATGTTGACCTTAACAGAATTTGACATCACTCCTCTTGAAGCTGCAGATATTTTTACAGTATTAGGTGTGCGCAGCGTAGAGCTAATTAGGGAAAATCCACATATTCTTTGTTCTGAAGGAATCGGCTTTTCATTTGAGCGTGCTGAAGAAATTTCTGAAAAATTAGGAATACCTCTTGATAGTGACGGCAGAGTCAGCGCCGGTGTAGAATATGTTCTTCGTAAAAATCTTTCAAACGGACATACTTGTTTACCGCTCGCAAAGCTTCTTGATGTTTGCGAAAGGCTTCTTTCTGTTAATTCCGTTATCATAGCCGATTCAATTAAAAATATGTGTAGCAGTATGCAATTAGTTATTGATGATTTTAACGGAGAATCCTTTGTTTTTCTAAATGAGTATTATGCGGCAGAAGAGTATATTGCTGCAAAACTTAACGCTTATATTGATTGTAATGTACCGCTTTACGGTCTATCCGAGTTTGAGATTGAGCTTGTTGAACGCAAATTAGGTTTAACATTTGACCAAAAACAGATAGAGTCGGTAAACAGTGCTTTAAACAATAACGTTTTCGTATTAACCGGCGGACCTGGTACCGGAAAGACGACCACATTAAATGCATTAATAGCGATTTTTGAAGGAAGAAAACTGAGTATTGCGCTTGCGGCTCCTACAGGAAGAGCGGCAAAGCGCATAACTGAACTTACAGGCTATGATGCAAAGACTTTACACCGCTTGTTGGAGGTTGAATGGACTAAGGGCGGAAAGCAGAGTTTTGCACGAAATAAAAAGCGTCCTCTTGATGAAGATGTAATTATAATTGACGAAATGTCGATGGTAGATACATTACTTTTTAAGGCGCTTCTTGAAGCAGTCAGAACCACCTCAAGAATTATTTTGATAGGCGATTCTGACCAGCTGCCAAGCGTGGGAGCAGGTAATGTGCTTGGAGATATTCTGGATAGCGGTAAAATTGCAACCGTAAAGCTTAATAGGATATTCAGACAGTCAGATTCAAGTGCAATAATTAAAAACGCGCACAGTGTAATTTCCGGAACTGTACCGCCTATAAATAATGAGGCTTCGGATTTTTTCTTTATAAAAAACTATAATCCTATTTCGTCAGCAGAAACCGTTGTTGAGCTGACCGCAAGTAGACTTCCGAAGGCTTATGGTTTTTCATCTTTTGACGATATACAGGTGTTGTGTCCGTCAAAAAAATTGACTTGCGGTTCATATAACCTTAATATTTTGCTTCAGGATGCGCTTAATCCGCTAACGAAAAATAATAAGCAGTTGTTTTATAAGGGCGTATCTTTCAGACAAGGCGATAAGGTTATGCAAACCAAAAACGATTATGACATTGTTTGGACGTCTGATGACGGAGAGACAGGTACCGGTATATTTAATGGGGATATTGGCTTAATAGTTGATGTTGACGCAAAGAATAGGGTTTTATCTGTAAGGTTTGATGATAAAATTGCAACATATTTTGAAGAAGATCTTGATATACTTGAGCTGGCTTATGCGATCACTATTCATAAAAGTCAAGGCTCTGAATTTGATTGCGTAATTATTCCCGTTAGCGATACGCCTCAACCACTCAGATACCGCAACCTTATTTATACCGCTATTACAAGGGCTAAAAAACTGCTTGTATTTGTGGGTAGTGAAGGAATATTTGTACAGATGATTAAAAATGACCGAAAGACCCTAAGATATTCGGGGCTTGTTCATATGTTGGATTTACATGAAGAGCAAAATAATTAACACTTTTTTGAATGCTTTGTTTCCGCCGCGTTGCTTTTTGTGTGATGATGTTATTTCGCCGGATATGTATCTTTGCTCACACTGTGAAAGCAAGCTTACAGTTCCCGAAATTAAGCGATGCGTCGGATGTGGCGCCACCGCAAAATTTTGCGAGTGTAACCGTTTTGTATACCATTTTGAGGGAGTGATTTCACCCTTCTTTAACGAAGGTGCTGCTAAACAGGGGATTTATTCTTTTAAATTCTTTCACCAAAGAAGAATTGCTGAATTTTATGCAAGGCATATGGCGCAGTCTACTCAAAAGTATTTCGGAGATATCCAATTTGATTTTATTACATATGTCTGCAGTTCTAAGAAAAAACAAAAGTTTAATCATTGTAAGATTTTAGCGGAGGAATTAGCGCTAAACCTTAATTTGCCTCTTGTTGATGCATTGATGCCCACGGATAAACTTAGAAGCACTCAACATAAACTTGGTTTTGACAGCCGTTTTGAAAATGTTCGTAATGCATATAAAGCTAAAATTAAATGTAAAGGCAGAAAGATTTTGCTTGTTGATGATATCAAAACAAGCGGCGCTACAATAGATGAGTGCGCGCGTCAACTGAAGCTTGCAGGTGCAGAACTTGTTTACTGTGTTACTGCTGTTGTGAGCAACAGTCAAAACCGCCGTTGAAATTATTTAAAATTTATAGTATAATATCGAGGGTGATTTTTTATGGCAACTCAAATCGGTATTGATCTTGGTTCATATAAAACCGTGATATCTGAAAGCGCAAGGATTGTTCTCGAACAGCCGAGCATAGTTACTGTTGATGCTGAAAGCTATAACCCTGTTTATTTCGGTGAAATGGCAAAGTCTTCGCTTGGCAGAACTCCTGAAGCGCTTACCTGTGTTAGGCCTATAGAACACGGCGTTATTGCCGACTACGATATTACACTTGCTATGCTTAGCGAGTATATGAAACAGGCTTTCGGCAGTAAGATAATTCGTCCGAGCGTAATCGCATGCCTACCTACCGGACTTACAGATCTTCAGCACCATTCACTTGCGGATGTTATAGTTGATAGCGGAGGGAGAAATGTTACAGTAATTGAAAGTCCTCTTGCCGTTGCCATCGGACTCGGTATCGACTTTAACTCTCCGAGAGGCAGTATGGTTGTAGACATTGGTGCAGGAACAACTGATGTAGCTACGATATCTCTTGGCGGTATCGTTCAATGCGGCTCATATAATGTCGCTTCTTTTGACTTTGACGACGCAATAATTAAATATATTAGAAGAGCTTATAATATTGCGATAGGTGAGCTTACTGCAGAACAAATAAAAAAGCAGATAGGCTCTGTTATTAAGCGCGATGTTGAGATAACAATGATTGCAAAGGGAAGAAATCTGAGAACGGGGCTTCCCGAGGCTTTTGAGATAACTTCCCGTGAAATTTATGATACGGTTTTCGACACAGCTGTTCAGATTTGCAATTCTGTCAGAAAGGTACTTGAACGTACTGATCCCGACATAGTTGCAGATGTCATGGAATGCGGCATACACCTTACGGGCGGTGGCAGTCTTATTAACGGAATGGCGGCTTTTATGGAGGAATTTATTGGGGCAAAAATCATTCCTGCTGTAGATCCAATTCACAGTGTTTCAAAGGGAATCGCGATTGCACAAAAGAACCCCAAGCTTCTTAAAAATATTGATTATCAGCTTCGTTCTATTAAAGAATTGATAATTGAATAAAAAATACTTGACTTTTTAAAATCCGGGTGTATAATAGTTAAGACAACAAAGTAGAGCTTATACCGTTCTCACCCTCAGGACTACTAAAAGGGTCAATAAGATTTGAACACTTACTGTGTTATTTTCTTATATTTTGCGGACGGTATTATGCCGTCCGCTTTTGTTATGACTTACGGAGGTGTTATTTATCAGCGTCAAAGATATCCCTATCAACGAACAGATTACTTTTAAAGAAGTCCGCGTTATTGATTCAGATGGCTCGCAGCTCGGTGTACTTCCAATTAGCGATGCTATCGAAGCTGCTTACGCAAAGGACCTTGATTTAGTTGCGGTTTCTCCTAATGCAAATCCGCCCGTTTGCAAGATTATGGATTACGGTAAATACCGTTTTGAGATTGCAAAGCGTGAAAAGGAAGCAAAGAAGAATCAAAAGGTAATCGAAACAAAAGAGATCCGTCTCGGACTCAGCATTGATAAACATGACTTTGAAACAAAAGGCAATCATGCCATCCAGTTTTTAAAAGCAGGTAACAAGCTTAAGGTCTCTATCCGATTCAGAGGCAGAGAGCTTGGACATCCTGAAATCGGACTTGATATTATGAAAAGATTTGCTGAGTATTGTCAGGAATATGCTGTTGTTGAAAAGCCTGCCAAAATGGAAAGCAGAAATATGCTTATGTTTATGGCACCTAAGTCAAACAAATAATTAAATTAATTCTTTAGGAGGATTTAAAATGCCGAAAATTAAAACTCACAGCGGTGCAAAAAAGCGCTTTAAGCTCACCAAGAGCGGTCAGGTTAAGCGTGCCCATGCCTACAAGTCACACATTCTTAACAAGAAGACAACAAAGCGTAAGAGAAATCTTCGTAAGACTGTTGTAGCTGATACTACTAATGTAGCTACACTCAAGAAGCTTATCCCTTACAAATAAATTATAAGAATAACGGAGGATATATAGATGGCACGTATTAAAGGTGCGTTAGCTACACGCAAAAGAAGAAATAAGACATTAAAGCTTGCTAAGGGCTATTTTGGTGCTAAGTCCAAGCTTTTTAAGACAGCTAAAGAAGCTGTTATGAAGTCAGGCAACTACGCATATATTGGTCGCAGACTTAAGAAGAGAGATTTCCGTCGCCTTTGGATCACCAGAATTTCTGCTGCTGCAAAAATCAACGGAATGAATTATTCAACCTTCATGAACGGTCTTAAGAAAGCTGGCATTACTATGAATCGTAAGATGCTTGCTGAATTGGCTGTTAATGACGCTGCAGGCTTTGCTACTCTTGCAAAGGCTGCTCAGAAAGCATTAGATAAATAATTCAAAAGACCGGGGTCATTGTATGTCCTCGGTCATATTTTTATAAATAAGGGATATATTATGAGCTATTTTGAAAGAATCACAAGTAAAGATAATACGGTGATTAAAAACACCTCGAAGCTGTTATCTGCGGCTAAATACAGACGTGAAAAAGGATTATTCGTACTCGACGGCTTAAGGCTGTGCAAAGATGCCGCCTTGAATAATTTTCCTATAGAACAGTTGATAATTGGCGAAAGTGCTTTTAATAAATTTCAAGAGGACTCGTTTTTCCTAAGTGAAAGAGCAAATAAAAGTTATATCGTCCCCGACCATATCATATCAAAGATATCCGATACAGTTAATCCACAGGGCTTTCTTTGCGTTTGCGCAATACCAAACATGGATAGTTTTTCTGTAAATCCTGACGGTTTGTATATTGCACTCGAAAATATTTCTGATCCATCAAATTTGGGCGCAATTGCTCGAAGTGCAGAAGCATTCAATTTTGATGGGATAATTGTATCCGAAGGTGGATGTGATCCCTATAATCCAAAGGCTCTTCGTGCTTCTATGGGAGCCTTGCTCAGAATTCCTGTGATAGTTATGGCTCAGTTTTACGAATTTATAGCTGATTGTGGGCTCAATACATATGCCACAGTTGTTGACCAAACAGCTGATAGTATAAAATCCGCAGATTTTAAAAAGGGAAGCATCGCACTAATCGGTAATGAAGCTAACGGTCTGACAGATACCGCTATTGCATCGTGCAAAAAACGCATTACAATTCCAATGACCGGTAAGGCAGAATCGCTTAATGCCGCAACTGCGGCTGCGATAGTTATGTGGGAGATGTCATGTCTGAGATAATATATTGGATATGGCTTTCGGGTGCCTTAGGATTTGCATCTGTTAAGTTCAAGTGTTTATTAAATATATTCGGTACAGTAGAAAGCATTTACAAATCTGATGTGGATAATATCAAAAATAAATGTCAGCTTTCCGCATTTGAATATAAAGGTCTTGCAAATAAGTCGTTGCGTCAGGCTGAAAAAATTATTGAAAAATGCAGCACGCAGGGCATTTCCATAATAACCTTCAACGATATTCGTTATCCCGAAAGATTACGTAATATCACTGATCCACCGATATGTCTTTATTATAAGGGCGATTTTCCTGAATTCGACAGTATTCCTACAGTTTGCATTGTCGGAACGAGAAATGCCGATGATTACGGTTATAAAGCTGCTTGGTCGCTTTCTGCAAGACTGTCTCTCGCAAACTTTCTAGTCATAAGCGGTGGTGCATTAGGTATTGATACTGCAGCACATAAGGGCTGTCTTGCTACCAAAAATAAAACAGTTGCGTTGCTTGCGTGCGGCATAAATTATCCCTACCTTATGAAAAATGCTGAGCTCAGAAGAGAAATTTCAGAAAATGGGTGCCTAATCAGCGAGTATCCTCCCGATTATCCGGTCCGTAAGCCTGCCTTTCACCAACGAAACAGAATTCTATCCGGTTTGTCGCTTGGCACTGTAGTTATTGAAGCAGGGGAAAAGAGCGGTGCTCTCATAACAGCACGTAATGCAGCTGAACAGGGCAGGGACGTCTTTGTTGTTACAGGAAAGCCCGATGATAAAAATTACGCGGGCTCGAATATGCTGCTCCGCGACGGAGCTATCCCGATTTTTAGCGCCGAGGATATTATTTTTGAATATATGGGCTTTTACGGAAATATTATTGATATCGAAAAACCAAAAAACTTTAATCTTTCCAGTCTTTACAAATCTACCCATAAAGAAAATATTACCTCAGGCAGAGTACAAATTAACAAAACCGAATTTAAAAATTCCGAAGCCGAAAAAAATATTTCAAAAAATTTTTATGAAAGTCTTTCAAAAAAAGCGCAAATAGTATATAATTGTATAGATAGTGAGTATTTTACGATAGATGATCTTGGAAAATCGAGACTTTCTATCAGTGATATTTTTTCTGCTTTAACAGAACTGGAGCTAGTCGGGTTTATTTCTGCAGTTCCCGGAGGCAGATATTCAAAAAAACAATAAGGAGAAAAACATTGTCGAAGTTAGTTATTGTTGAGTCACCGACAAAAGTAAAGAGTGTTAAGAAATATCTTGGCTCTGATTATACCGTTATGGCCTCTAAGGGTCATATCAGAGATCTTCCTAAGTCTAAGATCGGTGTTGATATTGATAATAATTTTACGCCTCAATACGTAAATATTCCGGAGAAAAAGGATCTTATAAAGCAGCTTAAGAATGCTGCTTCTGACAGTGATATAGTTTATCTTGCAACCGACCCTGACCGCGAAGGTGAAGCCATTTCTTGGCATTTAGCAAAAATTCTCGCTCTTGATTTTAACGAAGCAAATCGTGTTTGCTTTAACGAGATTACCGAGTCGGGTGTTAAGGCAGGTATGTCTAACCCAAGGAAAATTGACATTAATCTTGTTGACGCACAGCAAGCGCGTCGTGTTCTTGACAGAATAGTGGGTTATAAGCTCAGTCCTTTTCTTTGGAAAAAGGTTAAAAGCGGACTTTCTGCCGGTCGCGTGCAGACAGTTGCTTTAAGACTTATTGTCGACCGTGAACGCGAGATTGAAGCTTTCAAGCCGGTTGAGTATTGGACACTTGACGCGAAACTCGTTGCTTCCAGAAAAACATTTGACGCATCGCTTTATGGCTACAAAAACGGCAATAAGATTGAAATTAATAATGAAAAAGATGCAAACGCTATTTTGAATGCAGTAGTGAATAGTGACTTTGTCGTATCTGAAATTAAAAAATCAGTTAGAAACAAACAACCTGCTGCGCCTTTTATTACATCAACGCTTCAGCAGGAAGGTTCAAGAAAATTGAATTTTGCTGCATCTAAGACTATGAAGGTAGCACAGCAGCTTTACGAAGGTGTCGATGTTAACGGACACGGTGTAACAGGTCTTATAACTTATATGCGAACTGATTCACTCCGTATTTCTGATGAGGCGAGACGTGCGGCAGCGGCTTATATTTTAAAGAACTATGGAGATAAATATTTGCCTAAGTCTCAGAGATACTTCAAATCGAAAAATAATGCGCAGGACGCGCATGAGGCAATACGTCCTACCAATGTGTTTATTACGCCTGCCGAAATTAAGGACAGCGTAAGCGCAGATCAGTATAAGCTGTATAAGCTTATTTGGGAGCGTTTTATTGCTTCTCTTATGTCTAACTGTGTGCTTGATACAGTTTCGGTTGATATTGCGGTTTCGGATTATCTTTTTAAGGCATCAGGTCATACTGTGAAATTTGACGGTTATACCGTTCTTTATGAAGAGGGTAAGGACCAGGAGAATAAGGATAGCGCATCATTGCCCGAGATGAGTAAAGGTGAAGTTCTTAAGGTGAAATCACTGACTCCAAGTCAGCATTTCACTCAGCCGCCTCTACGTTATACCGAACCTACACTCATCAAGGCACTTGAAGATAACGGTATAGGCAGACCTTCAACTTATGCATCAATTATCTCTAATGTTATTCAGCGTGAGTATGTAGAAAAAGAGAAAAAATCTTTTAAGCCCACTTCTCTTGGAAAGGTAATTTCTGACCTTGTAGTTGAACACTTTAAAAAGATAGTCGATATTAAGTTTACAGCAGGAATGGAAACAAATCTTGATAAGATTGGTGCAGGCGAGCTTAATTGGGTCGACACTATCGGTGAATTTTATTCCGACTTTGAAAAAGCACTAAAAAAGGCTGAGGAATCTCTCACCGGCAAGCGTGTTAAGGTGCCAGCCGAAGAGTCGGATGTTATTTGTGAGAAATGCGGCAGAACAATGGTAGTAAAATCCAGCAGATTTGGAAAATTCCTTGCTTGTCCCGGTTACCCTGAATGTAAGAACACAAAGCCTGTACCCGAGGATGTCGTTAAAACACCCTGTCCTAAGTGTGGAGATAAGCTTATAAAGCGTGTTTCTAAAAAGAGCGGAAAGTCTTTTTACGGATGCTCTGCTTATCCTAAATGTGATTTTGCTGCGCCTAGTGTTCCGACAGGTGATAAGTGCCCCGAGTGCGGTAGTTTTATTCTTTCGGGAAAACGCGGCAAAAAGTACTGTATGAACAATGAGTGCCCTACAAGGGTTATAAAGTCTAAGAAGGAATCTTCTGAAAATGAGTAAAATTCGTGTAATCGGCGCGGGACTTGCGGGCTGTGAGGCAGCTTTACAGCTCGCTGAACGCGGTATAGAGGTTGAGCTTTTTGAGATGAAGCCTGACAAAAAGAGTGCGGCACATCATTTGGATACCTTTGCGGAACTCGTATGCTCAAACTCTTTGAAAGCCGAAAGAACAGCTTCTGCTGCGGGGCTTTTGAAGCAGGAAATGAGAAGATTTGGCTCGGTATGTCTTGAGTCTGCAGACAGATGCAAGGTGCCTGCAGGCGGAGCTCTTGCTGTTGAAAGAAATTTCTTTTCGTCATATATTACAGAAAGGATTAAAAATCATAAAAACATAACGGTAATTAATAAGACTGTAACGAAAGTGCCTACAGACGGTATAACAGTTATAGCAACGGGACCGCTTACTGATTCTGAGCTAGCGCTTGATATTATAAGTCTTTGCGGTACCGATACGCTGAGTTTTTATGATGCGGCTGCGCCTATAGTAACCGCTGAGTCTATCGATATGACAAAAGCTTTTTCGGCTGCACGTTACGGTAAGGGCGATGACGATTACATTAATTGTCCTTTTAATAGAGATCAGTATGATGCCTTTCATAATGAACTCATTAATGCAGAGTCGGTACCTTTAAAAGAAATAGACAGAGAAATGACCGTATATGAGGGTTGTATGCCTATAGAGGTATTGGCTAAAAGAGGAAAAGACTCTATAAGATTTGGTCCTTTAAAACCTGTAGGACTCACGGACCCTAATACAGGACATCGCCCATGGGCAGTTGTTCAGCTTCGTAAGGAGAACAGCGAGAGCTCTCTGTATAATATCGTTGGATTTCAGACTAATCTTAAGTTTGGCGAACAAAAACGTGTTTTCTCTATGATTCCCGGCCTTGAAAATGCAGAATTTATAAGATACGGTGTTATGCACCGCAATTCGTTTATTGATTCGCCGAGACTACTTAACAGAAATCTCTCCTTAAAAGCATATCCCAATATATTTTTTGCGGGTCAGCTTTCGGGTGTCGAAGGATATATGGAATCTGCAGCTTCCGGCATTATTGCGGGAATCAACGTAGCCCGTTATCTTAAAGGCGAAGAACCGCTGATTTTGCCTGAGATTACAATGATTGGCAGCTTACTATCGTATATATGTGATGGGTCGGTAAAGAATTTTCAGCCTATGGGCGCAAATTTCGGTATTATTCCTCCGCTTGAAACCAAAATACGGGACAAGCAGGAAAGATATAAAGCGCTTGCTACCAGAGCTCTTGACTGGTATAACAATAATATTTAGAGGTGAATTATGAGGATTGCAGTTGACGCTTTCGGCGGAGATAACGCACCACTTGAAATAATTAAAGGTGCCGCAATGGCGGAACAAGAATACGGTGTACATATTTTGCTTTGCGGTGACAAAGAAAGAATTGAAAAGTGCATAAATGATCACGGTATTGAATTCAAAGAGCTTGATATTGTGCACGCTTCAGATGTAATTTCAATGCATGATGAGCCGACTTCGCTTTTAAAAGCACATAAAGATTCGTCTATGGCAGTCGCTTTCAGACAGCTTGCTGAAGGCAATGCCGATGCATTTGTCTCTGCTGGCAGCACAGGTGCTGTCGTGGTTGGCGGAACATTTATAGTAAAGAGAATAAAGGGTATTAAAAGACCTGCTCTTGCTACCCTTATACCGTCTCCCGCGTCAAGATATATGCTTCTCGATGTTGGTGCAAATGCAGAATGCCGTCCTGAAATGCTCGAGCAGTTCGCCGTTATGGCTTCCCGCTATCTCGAAAAGGTTGAGGGTATCGAGCGTCCGGCAGTAGGACTGCTTAACATTGGCACTGAGGACACTAAGGGCGGTGAGCTTCAGAAAGAGGCTTATACTTTGCTCAAGAAAGCAGATATTAATTTCATTGGCAATATTGAGTCTAGAGATATGCCTATGGGCGTTTGCGATATTGTTGTGGCTGACGGATTTACAGGAAATATAGCGCTCAAGCTTCTTGAAGGCACTATTTCAACTTTGTTTTCAATGCTTAAACCCGTATTTACTAAGAATATTCTTACAAGTCTATGTTATCTCGTTCTAAAGCCCGGTCTTCGCGGAATAAAGGGAAAAATGAATGCTTCTGAGGTTGGCGGCGCGCCGCTGCTCGGAACAAGAAAACCAGTATTTAAGGCTCACGGGAATTCGGATGCGTATACCTTTAAAAATGCTATTTATAAAGCAAAATTATTTGCAGAAAACAATGTGATTTCTTCTATTGAAAACTGCTTTAGTGAAGAGGTAAGTGATTCGTGATTAATGAATTGGAACAAAAACTTAACTATAAATTTAAAAATATCGAACTCCTTAAAAACGCTTTGACTCATTCATCCTATGCTAATGAAGAGCATTGCCGTTTTGGTTCTAATGAACGTCTCGAATTCTTGGGCGATTCGGTACTTTCAATAATTGTTTCTGAGTACCTTTATAAAAACTTTAAGGAGCTTCCTGAAGGTGAGCTTACAAAGCTTAGGGCATCTCTCGTTTGCGAAAAGGCTCTCTGTACTTTTTCAAGGGAATTACAGATAGGAAAATATCTCTTTCTCGGGAAGGGTGAAACACATAATCACGGGGATGAAAGACCCTCTATTTTGGCCGATGCTTTCGAAGCAGTGCTTGCCGCAATTTATCTTGACGGCGGCTTTGAACCGGCTAAAAAGCACGTTCTCAGGTTTATAACCGAAGAACTTCGAAGCCGTGACGATGACGCATTTAAAGATTATAAAACTCTTCTTCAAGAGGTTATACAAAAAAATCCTGAAGAGCGACTTGTGTACATTCTTACTGATGAATCGGGTCCCGACCATGATAAGAGATTTACGGTTGAGGTTCATTTAAATTCTAACATTATAGGCTCAGGTATCGGCAAGAGTAAAAAACAAGCTGAGCAAGAAGCTGCGCATAAGGCGTTGCTTTTAATGGGCATCGACGAATGAAGCACGCTAATATTTCAATTTTTGTACCTCATTTAGGATGCCCAAATGATTGCAGTTTCTGTAATCAACGGCACATAACAGGCGAGAGTAAATCGCCTAATTGCTCTGATATCGATAAGGCGGTAGCGGTTGCCTTAGCTTCCGGAAACATTGACCCACAAAATACTGAGATAGCTTTTTTCGGCGGAAGCTTTACTGCAATTGAAAAAGAATATATGCTTACTCTTTTAGAGTCTGCTTATAAGTATGTATTAAACGGAACAGTGCGAGGTATCAGAGTTTCAACAAGACCCGATTGTATAAGCGATGAGATCATAAAAACGCTCAAAAGGTATGGGGTCTGCGCAATAGAGCTTGGAGCTCAGAGTCTTAACGATAATGTTTTAACGCTCAATCGCAGAGGACACACCGCAAAAGATGTATGTACGGCGTCGGCACTTATTAAAAATGCAGGTCTTGAGCTTGGACTTCAGATGATGACAGGCCTTTACGGAGATACTGACGACGGTGCGATGGACACTGCAAGACAGATAATTGATATTCACCCTAATACGGTAAGAATTTATCCGACGATCGTTTTAGAGAATACCTGCCTTGCTGAATATTATAAAAGTGGAATTTATAAACCACAAAATCTCGACGATGCGGTAAGCTTGTGCGCTGAGCTTGTCAGAATGTTTAACAGTGCTGGCATAAAGGTTATTAGAAATGGTCTACACAGCATAGATAATAACGCTTATGTTGCAGGTCCTTGGCATCCCGCTTTCAGTGAGTTGTGTGATTCAAGGATATTTTATAACAAAATTATTTCGAGCTGTGAAAAGAACAAGAAATATGAAGTTATTGTAAATCCTGCGGATATTTCAAAAGCTATCGGACAAAAGAGAGAAAATTTAATCAAGCTTCAGAATGCAGGATATAAAATTCGGTTTACACAAAACTCCAAAACCGACAGAAGCACGATAAGATGTAAGGAAGTGAATTAAGAGTGATACTCACATCAATTCAGGTTCAGGGTTTTAAGTCCTTTGCTGACAAAACTGTTCTTAAATTCGGAAAGGGAATTACCGCGGTAGTCGGTCCTAACGGTAGCGGTAAGAGTAACATTTCGGATGCGGTGCGTTGGGTTCTGGGTGAACAATCCACCAAAAATCTTCGCGGACAGTCAATGGAGGATGTTATTTTCGGCGGTACCGCAGACCGAAAACCCCACGGTTTTTGTGAAGTTACTTTAAATATAGATAATTCTGACAGAGAGTTGCATTTTGATAATGATAGCGTTGCTGTAACTCGTCGCTATTACCGTTCTCACGACAGTGAGTATCTTATTAACGGTAATGTTGTTCGCCTTCGAGATATACATGAGCTATTTATGGATACCGGTCTCGGACGCGATGGATACTCTATGATAGGACAGGGTAAGATTGATTCTATCATTAGCTCAAAATCTCAGGAAAGACGAGATATTTTCGAAGAAGCTTCGGGAATTTCGCGATATCGTTACAGAAAAACTGATGCTGAGCGCAAGCTTGCGGCAGCAGAGGAGAATCTAGTTCGCTTGCTTGATATACTAAAAGAGCTTGAATCAAGAATAGGACCTTTAAAGGAGCAAAGCGCTAAGGCAGAAAAATTTCTTGTGCTTGCGGCCGAAAAGAAACAGCTAGATATCGGTCTCTGGCTCAATATAATTAATAACTCAAAAGCCGTTTTAAAAGCGCAGGATGATAAGATAGCTATCGCTCAGGCCCAGTATAAGGAAATTGATGAGAAACTTTCTGAATTCGACCTTCAAAATGAGAAAAATTCCTCCGATTTTGCCCTTTTTTCAGCTGAGATTGATGACCGTCATCAGCGTATAGCGCAGTATACAGAGAGTATTGCTAAGCTCAGCGGTGATGTTTCTGTCTGCAATAATGATATTCTTCATAATAACGAGACTATCGAACGCTTGAAAAAAGAAATCTTAGACATACTGAGTACTAGAGATGAAAAATCAGTCGAAATTGCCGCAAAACATGAGCAAATAGCTTCGAAAACTGTTGAGGTTGAAAGCTTAAATACCTTACTTGCAGATACCGAGAAAAAACTTTCTCACATGATTCTGCAGAGTGAGGATATATCTAGAAAAATCGAGAATGAAGTAGTGCGACTTAACGAAATATCTTCAAAGCTCGCGGATTCTAGGGTTAATTTAATGTCGGCTACAACTTCAATAGATGAGATAAAAAGCAGATCTGCAACGGTAGAACAGCAGATTTCAGATACACAAGCTAGAGTTTTGGAGCTTCAGGATGAGTTTAACGCTGATAATAAGCTTCTCGACATTATTGAAGAGGATATAACTGGATATACTAATTCTCTTAACGGATATATGCTTAGACTCAAAAATAGGGGTGAGTCTGTAGAGACTTCTAAGGATGAACTTGACAAGATACGGCTTGACATAGAAGCAAAGAAGCGCAGAATTCAGATTCTTGAGGATCTTGAAAAGAACATGGAGGGCTTTAATCACTCGGTTAAGTCTGTAATGAAAGAATCCGAAAGCGGTAAAATCAAGGGCGTGTACGGTCCCGTAACAAGACTTATTGAAGTTGATAAGGAATATTCCATAGCGATTGAAACTGCTCTCGGAACTGCAGCGCAGAACATAATTGTTGATACAGAGGGCACGGCAAAGTATGCTATTGAAATGTTAAAAAGCTCAAATTCAGGACGAGCTACGTTTTTACCCGTATCATCTATAAAGTCTAGAGAGTTTTCTGAAAAAGGCTTTGAAAATGAATTTGGTTACGTTGGAATTGCAAGCGATCTTGTTGATTGCGATAACCGCTTTAAGGAGATAGTAAAGTATTTACTTGGCGGTACTGTAGTTGCTGAAGATATAGATTCTGCGGTTTCAATAGCCAGAAAATTCAAGTTCAGATTTAAGGTTGTATCTCTTGACGGTCAGGTTATCAACGCAGGCGGTTCGCTTACAGGAGGCTCTCTTGTAAAACACTCAGGGTTGCTTTCACGTTCGGGCGATATACTTAGAATGAAAGGTGAGCTTGATAAGCTTATTGCTAAAGAAAAGCAAAAGAATGATGCCTATAACACTGCAGTTCTTGAGCTCTCTAAGGTGGAAGGTGAGGTTAAATCAGCCGAAGATTTGCTAAAGACCGCTAATGAAGACAAAATCAGAGCGCTTGGCGAACTTAAACGTGTCGGCGAACTTCGCGACACTGCTCAAAAATCTCTTGATGAGTTGAATATCGAGAAAAACAACGCAAGCGAAAAGATTACCTCTCTTAAAGAAACGGTTGATAATTGTAACAATGAAATTTTGCTTCTGGAAAGTGAAAAGTCTTCTCTTGAAGAAATTATTTCAGAAATGAACGGCGGACGAGACACAATGTCTACCACGCGTGAAGCGCTTACCTCTCAGATTACCGAGATAAAACTTAAGGCAATAGAGATGAATAAGGATATCGAAAATTTGAACGCTGCCGTAGCTCTCCTCGAGCTTGATGATTCGCAAAGCAACGAGCATATAACCGATATTGAGGCTGAGATAGGGGTTT
>JAZQER010000075.1:0-24016 GCA_045539095.1 Acutalibacteraceae bacterium
AACGACATGGCTACGATCCGACTTCAAGTATCCAAGCCTTCGGCAGTCCGCCAACAATTAAAAGAATTATTCCAATGACAAATATCAAAATTGTTGCCGAAAGATGCGGTTCAAGAACGACAAGCACACAAGGGATTGCAAGCAAAGAAAGCATCGCAAAAATATATCTTGCCTTTTTTATCTTATTAGGATTAGACGAAAGCCAGCTGGCAAAGAGAATAACCACGGCTATCTTTGCAAATTCGGAGGGCTGAAAGCTGAAGGATCCTATTGCGAACCACCTTTTTACTCCGCTGTCCTCCACCATGGGCGGTAGTACAAGCAAAAGCCCGAGCAGAAGGAGTGTTCCTCCGTAGAAAACCCAAGCTATTTTCTTGTAGAAATGATAGTCAATCTTAGAAACTATAAGCATTATCGCGACGCCTATCACCGCAAATATCGCCTGTCGAGAAATGAAGTGATATGAGTTACCAAAATTCGTGTCGGAATATGCATAGCTTGCCGAAAAAAGCATTATAAGACCGACAGAAAGCAATATCAGCACAAGCGACAAAAAAGGTATGTCTATCTTACCTGACTGCCAAAAGCTTCTTTTAACCTTTCTTTTTACAGGCATCGAACATACCTCCCTTGTCATTATTTTATCAGTTTACCATTTGAAAAAAACGGGCAAAACACCCAGAAAACAGCCTACCATTGCCACCGCGCTGAAAATAAAGCATATCTTTTCTTCACTCCAGCCGCTCATCTCAAAATGATGATGAATGGGGCTCATTTTAAATATTCGTTTCTTTGTTGTCTTGAACCAAAATACCTGAAGAACTACAGACAGCGCTTCAAGTATGTAAACTATTCCGAAGAGAATGAGAAGAATCGGTCTTCCCGAGCCGAAGCCGAGCGCAACCACTGCGCCGCCAAGGAACATAGAGCCCGTATCTCCCATAAATACCTTAGCGGGCTTGCTGTTCCACATTAAAAATCCAAGACATCCACCGCCGACCGAGGCCGCGAGCGCACCGACGCTATCCATAGAGGTTTTTGTAGCGAGCAGAGTATAGCCGCAGCATACTACCAGCGTCACGCTTGAAGCCAGACCGTCAATTCCGTCGGTAAGGTTTACGGCATTTACCAAATAGTAGATAAACACAAGCGCGATTGGCCAGAAAATCAAACCGAAGCCGTCTATCACCGAAACATCGCCCACAAAGGGTATCCAGGTTGTAGTCATTCCGGAAAGTCCCAGAGTTGCAAGATATCCCGCCGAAACGATTAGCTGTAAAAATGTCTTTTGCTTTGCAGTAAGGCCGAGATTTCTTTTCTTCACAACCTTAATATAGTCATCCATAAGCCCAATTATTCCGCAAAGAAGAGCGAAAACCAAACCCCCGATAAGAGAAACGAGGTTATATTCCGCCTTAAGCTCATCTATCAGCTTTGAATCGGTCAGTGCTGACCAGATGAGCGCCGCTACGAGGCCGACAATAACACCTGCGACAATCATAATACCGCCCATGGTTGGCGTACCTTGCTTGCTTTTATGCCACTTTGGACCCTCTTCAAGTATCGTCTGCCCGTATTTGAGGCGTCTGAGATACGGAATAAAAGGAAAGCCCATGAGCGCACAAACAGCAAAGGCTATTACAGCGGCAAAAATTGGTGTCGAATTAGCCATAATTACTTCTCCTTGGTTTTCTTCTTACAAAAGGGCGAGAGCCTCTGCAACTACCTCCCTTTCATCGAGGTGTATCTTGCCTGTCGAAAGAATCTGATAATCCTCGTGGCCCTTGCCTGCAAGTATTATTATATCATTTGTTTTAGCATTTGCAACCGCATACTTTATCGCTTCTACTCTATTTTCGATAACAGTATAGGGTGTTTTAGAGTCCTTCATACCCGAAGTAATCTCAGAAATTATCCTAGATGGGTCCTCGCCTCTCGGATTGTCGCTTGTAACAATAACATAATCTGACAGCTTTGACGCAACCGCGCCCATTATGGGACGCTTTGTAGCATCGCGGTCTCCTCCACAACCGAACAGACACACAAGTCTGCCCTGTTTTATCTCCCTAAAGGTTGTAAGAATATTGGAAAGACCGTCAGGAGTATGTGCATAGTCGATTATTACGGAAAAATCTCTGCCTGTAGGGACAATCTCAGCTCTTCCCTTTACTCCTACAAGCTTTTCAAGGGCAGACGCTATAATTGAAACGTCAATACAAAGCTCCATAGCGCATACGGCGGCGCACATCGAATTGTATACCGAAAATTTGCCGCCCGTGCGCAGTTTTATATGTTTTATAAGATTATAGCCTACAAGCTCATATTCAATGCCCTCTGCACGCAGATTTATATATTTTGCCGAATAGGTCGACTCGTCACTCTTTGCCGAATAGGTCACCTTTTTACATGAAAGTCCCTCAGTAATCGCGGCTGCATATTTATCGTCAAGATTTATAACAGCCGTTTTGCTCATTGAAAACAACTTTTTCTTTGCCTCAAGATAGTTTTCCATAGTCTTATGGTAGTCAAGGTGATCCTGAGTAAGATTTGTGAAAGCGGCTACTTCAAATTCTATTCCGTATACCCTTTTCTGATCGAGTGCGTGGGAAGAAACCTCCATAATTACATATTCACAGCCCTCGTCGCGCATCAAAGCGAATAGTCGGTTAAGATTATATGCATCAGGGGTAGTATTCGCAGACTCAACTACCCTGTCGCCGATAAGATTCTGAATAGTTCCGATAACTCCGGTCTTGTAGCCTGCCTCCTCAAGTATTGCTTTAAGCATATAGGTAATGGAGGTTTTACCGTTTGTTCCCGTAATACCTATAAGCTTCAGATTCTTAGAGGGGTTACCGAAGAAGGCAGAGGACATTATAGCGTACGCGGCGCGGGTATCGTCTACGACTACCTCGTTTTCGATGCCAAGCGGTCTTTCGGTCACGACGACAGCTGCACCCCTTTCGAGAGCGCTTTTTGCAAAATCGTGTCCGTCGAGTGAGGCTCCGTTAATACAAACGAAAGCGTAGCCCGTCTCTACTGCTCTTGAGTCGCAGGTGATACCTCTAATTTCGACACCGTCATATGGGGTTTTAACATTGTGCAATAAATCTTTAAATAACATCGCTTTGCCTTTCTTAGATTTGCTATTCTATGGTGGAATTTTCTCTGAAATATACTGTGATTACGGTACCAACGGCGGTTTCTGTGCCTGCGGCAACGCTTTGCTTATAAGCAAAAGAAACGCCCGCTGTACCTATAAAGTTTCCTGCAAATTCAATATTGATATTGGCTTCGGCTGCCGCGGCATTGACCTGACTTACGGTCATACCGTTAAAATCGGGAACGGTTGCCATTTCAATTTTTGCATCGCCATCGGTATAAAGAATTACCGTGCCGTTCTTTGAAAGCTCTGCTCCGCTTTCGGGAAGCTGCGAAATTACTGTGTCGCCCGACCCAACTATTTTAGTTTTAAGCTCAAGCACAGCAACCTTATTTTTAGCGGTAGTAATATCGCTTCCCACAACATCGGGTACCGAAATTGCAAAGCTTGCAAGCTCTTCATCGGTATACTGCGGCTCATATCCCATATAGGGCAGAATGTCTCCGAGTATCTCTGCGGCAACAGGCGCAGCTACAGTACCGCCGTAATAGCTTGTGCCGTTCGGTTCATCAATCATTACAAGAACAGCAATCTCAGGATTGTCAATCGGCGCAAAGCTGATATATGAGGCAACGTACTCCTTTTTACCTGTCACATTGTTTTTAGCGAGCTTTTCGGAGGTTCCTGTCTTTCCGCCTACCTTGTAGCCCGGCACATAGCCGTTTCTTGCTCCGCCGTCCTCAATAACATGTTGCATCATAGTGCGGATATATCCGCTCGTTTCCTCGCTTATTACCTGACGGCGAACTGTCTTTTGAGTTGCTTCTACAACATTTCCGTTAGCATCAAGAATCTCGCTGACTATATACGGCTTTAAAAGATATCCGCCGTTCACCGCCGCTGAAGCCGCGGTTATCATCTGTATAGGGGTTACCTGAAAGCTCTGACCGAAGGATGCCGATGCAAGCTCGACGGGACCCATATTTTTTTCAGAATAATAGATAGAGCCCGTTTCTCCGGGAAGATCTATTCCTGTCGTTTTTGTAAAGCCAAAGGCTTCAAAATATTTTGAGAAGTTGGTTTTTCCTACTAGCTGACCGATGGTAATAAATACGGGGTTACAGGATCCAACCATCGCCCCAAGAAGATTCAGATTTCCGTGGCCGCCCGCTTTATGGCAATGGTATTCCCTTCCCGCTACAAATATTTTGTACCCACAGTTGTAGGAATGGGTAAGACTGGTCTGCCGCTCCTCCAAAGCCATAGCGGCAGTGAATATCTTAAATACCGAACCGGGCTCGTATGTGTCTGAAACTGCCTTATTTCTCCACTGTTTATTAAGCAGCTCATTGCGGTCTACGTCGCTGTTTTGGGCATCCAACAATGACTGATCTGTGACAGAGAGCGTAAACGGCGAGTTAGGATCAAAGTCGCCCTTAACCGCCATGCCTAGAACGGCGCCCGTCTTTACATTCATAATTATGCAAGTGCCGCGGTTGCCTGCTTTGTTTACCTCAAGCGCTTCCTCAAGATATTTTTCAGCAGTGTACTGAATATAAGAATCTATCGAAAGCACAAGCGAATTGCCCTGCTTTGCTTCTTCTACCACCTGATACGAAAAAGGCATATCTGCGCCAAGCGCGTTTTTTGCCGCAACAACTCTGCCGACCGTACCTGTGAGTGTAGTGTCATAGTAGCTTTCAAGTCCTGAAAGTCCCTGATTATCGTCACCTACAAACCCTAAAATCACCGATGCGAGCGTATCGTTGGGATAATATCTCTTGGTGGTTTCATCGATACCGATATATTTTGCGAGCGCCAGAGCCTCGTTTTCGGATATATACTCTCTGACCTTATCCGCAACAGTTTTGTCTACCCTCTTTTTTACGGTGACGTAGGAGGTTGTTTTTTCGGTATAAGCGTATACGGTTTCATACTCCATCGAAAGGATTTGGGAAAGTCCCGAAGCGATAGAGCTTCTTATAAGCTTTCTTTTGCTTTCATCCTTCTCGCTGTTAATACTGTTTGGAATGATGTAAATGGTATAAGCGGTATCACTTTTCGCAAGAATACTCATTTTTGCATCATAAATATTTCCGCGCGGTGCAGAAACCAGAGTATCGTAAAGCTGTTGTTCAGATGCTAGCGACTGGTATTTACTTCCGTTTATAAGCATTATATTGCAAAGACGGTATGAGGTAACCGACACAAAAACAACAACGGTTATAATAAGAACAACGAGTATTCTTATCATCATACTGCGGTTGATTTTCATCATTTTACCTCATACCTTTCTTTAATATTTCTTCTTTAAACAGAAAAGCAGCATCTGCTTAAATGCCCGAAAACGAGAGCTCTTAAAACAGAACTCTCGTATCGCTTTTTAATTAAATATATTCGCTTTCACAAAAACTATTCATTTTCTGCAGTAAGAATATTTCCATTGGAATCTATCGCTTTATTAGTATCATTGACCTTAATATAAACGATCTGACTCTTATCGGTTTTTTTCATGCCGAGCTCCTTAGCCGCTTCTTCAAGGTTTCCGTAGGATACCATTCTTTCAAACTCTACATTAAGTCTTGTTTCTTCACCGCTTACCGCCGCATAGTTGGCTTTTGCTTCTATAATATCAGAATTGACCTCTGTGATTTCAACCCTGAGGGCGATATTTGCGCAAACGATGCCGACCATAAAAGCAATAAGCATAATAACGCTCGCAACTGCTGAAACTCTTTTCTTTGCCTTTGCGCGTGTCTTTCTTATTTTCCTCTCGGGCATCTTTACTATCTTCGCGGGCTCAGCCTTTTTTTCTTTAGGCATAAACAACTCAAAATCGTATGCCAAAGAATCGTTATAGTATTTTGAATTGTTGATGACCATAGTGCTTTCTCCTTATATTTTTTCTATAATTCTCAGCTTTGCGCTGCGGCTTCGCGGATTCTTGCTAACCTCGTCTAGTGACGCCGTTACCGGCTTTCGTGTTATAAGCCTGCCTCTGGGTACTTTGCCGCACACACATATCGGTATATCGGGCGGACAGGTACAGCCTATGCAAAGCTCCTTAAACATATTTTTTGTTATTCTGTCCTCGAGCGAATGGAAGGTTATTATCGCAAGTCTGCCGCCCGACCGTAAGCAGTCAAACGCGGCGGTTATGCCTTCTTTCAATGCGCCTAGCTCGTCATTTACAGCAATTCTGAGAGCTTGAAAGCATTTACGTGACGGATTTCCTTCCCGCCTTACTGCAGCGGGTACGCTTGCAGCTATTATGTCGGCAAGCTGTTCGGTGGTTTCGATAGGCTTGTCCCGACGGGCAGCAACAATATTCTGCGCTATTTTAAAGGCGTATTTTTCTTCGCCGTATTCTCTGAAGATTAGGCAAAGCTCTTCTGCCGAAAGTTGGTTTACTAAATCCTTTGCACTAGTCCCCTCTTTGCTCATTCTCATATCGAGTGGTGCCGAGCCGTGATATGAAAAACCACGTTCGGCATTGTCAAGTTGAAAGGATGAAACCCCTATATCAAGCAGAACTCCGTCAACAGACTCTATGCCAAGTCTATTAAGTACACCTTTAATCTCTCTATAATTCGAACGTACAACGGTTGCGGGAAGCAAGCTTAGCCTCTCAGACGCAACCTTAACTGCATCCGGGTCCTGATCTATCGCGATAAGCCGTCCGTCCTTAAGCTTTGAGGCTATTGCAACCGAATGACCCGCGCCGCCTGCAGTACCGTCAACATATATTCCGTTCGGCTTTATATCCAAGCCGTCTATTGTTTCTTTGTAGAGTACGGGAATATGACTGAATTCCATCGTTAATCACCAAGCGTGAAATTGAGTTCATCAATAATGGGAGCAAAATCCTCAGTTTTGATGCTCTGTTTTTCACGAGCCCATTCAGCAGAACTCCATATCTCTATATTGTTCTTCATACCGACGATTCTTACTTCTTCTTCAATGCCGGCAAATTCTCGAAGCTCAGCAGGAATAAGCACTCTTCCCGAAGCGTCTACCTCGGTAAAGACCGAGCCGTCCGACAAATAGCGGTACATATCCTGCATCTTGCCGTAAGGGAGCTTGTTAAGCTTTGCGGTAAACTTGTCAAACTCAGAAAGTGAAAAGCCCCAAAGACATTTTTTACCGAAAACACCAGTGCATAAAACGACCGTTTCACCTAAATCATCTTTGAAACGGGAAGGAATGAAAATTCGTCCCTTCTTATCAACTTTATTAAATGTTCCGCCTATAAGCACGAATTTTCACCTCTTTTTACTCCACTTTACTACACTTTAATGGTTTTTTACGCCATTTTGCACCACTACAAGTGCTATTATATAGCATATACATATAAAATGCAAGTGTTTTTTTAATTTTTAAAAAAAGAAAACGGTCATACCAAGCGATACAACCGTTCACTATATTTTTATATGATATTTGTCCGAAAAACAAAAAGAGCACCCATCTTACGATGAATGCTCTTTTTATTGGTGCGGATAATGGGACTTGAACCCATACGTCGGTTGACACACGCCCCTCAAACGTGCCTGTCTGCCTATTCCAGCACATCCGCATATCGCTTTTTCTCTCAAGCGCTCGATTATTATATCACCAAGATTCAGCATTGTCAACCCTTATTTTTAGAAATTTCAAAAATATTTTGAGGTACCGAAATATCAGCACCTCAAAGTTTTATCTTATTTCATTTTATGGTACTGTTCGTAGGCGGGCTTTGCATAGAAGCGATGTCCCCCGTCACCATAGACTACTGCTATATTTTCCTCGGCCCCTGCAGCCTTGTAGGTCTCCTTTGCAACATCGTAAACCTTTTGTACACCATCTTTGGGGAATATTGGATCATCCTTGCCTGCGACAATGACAAGCTTTCTCGGCGCGACAAGTCCGCAAAGCTCCGACATATCGAAATAGATTCCTATAGAGGGTACATAGTTGCATGCACAGTGATGAATATTAACTATAGAATCCCTAAAAGCGCATACAGCGCCCGACGGCATTACAGTCTTTATACGCTCATCTACAGCTCCGGCATAGATAGTAGCCGTACCGCCTCCCGATTGACCCATACAAGAGACGTTTTCCATATCGAGCTCGGGAAAATTCTCGCCCAGTACATTTATAAGATTCATTATATCCCAAACTCTCTCACCGATAGCTGTTCTGCCGTAAAGCAGAGTTGGAAGAGCGTTTGCCTTGCCCTCGCTGTTTAGACAACAGGAGGGTCCGTTTTCGGTGCCGCCGTTCTCACCCATATAGCGTTGATCTAAGGTTACCGCGGCAAAGCCGTTTTGAAGAGCATATTTGCAAAAATCTCTGTCTCCGCCCTTTATTTTCTCCTCGTCGCCGGGATACTTGGGTTCTCCTAAAGAAAGATGTTGTCCCTTTGAGTGACCCTGAACGCAAATCATCGGTGCGATTTTCTCTGCTCCATCGGGAATACGAATGTAACAAACAACATAATAACCCGGCTCACTCTGGAATGTAAATCTCTTTTGGGTAAAGCCGTCATATTTCTTTATCTCTTCAATCTCAAAATCATAGTCACACTTCAACATATACCTAAGTCCGAGAAGCTCGACAAGTTTTTGTCTTGCGGTATTCTGCCACTCTTCCACCGACACCGACCCATCATAGCGAAGCGATGGCTTTATGCTATCAGATAATTTCATAAGAAAGCTTTTAGGCTGATGATTTTTCATAACAACATCTCCAAACACAGTGTATTTCGTATAAATCATAACATAAACCAAGAATAATTCAACACTAATTTTGTGTCACCAGGCCCAACTATTCATATTATGTTATAGAAGTTTTACTTCTGCAAATACTTATCAGGAGGTAATTAAATGGCTGATTCCAGAATAGGAACTGCAATGAATGAGAATTTTAAAGAAGCCGTTTGTATAGATGCCGGAAGAGTTTATGATTCTTGCTGTGACCGTGACTGCCTTGAGGACCTTAGGGTCTACTTTGGTTGTGAGGGGCAAGAGGTAGTTTCAAACGCACTGAGTGTTAGAATAAAGTCGGCTGAGGTGCTTAATGTTTTGATAGATGTTGAGCCCGTAAACTTTAACAGAGGCTTTTATTCCTGTGACCTCACCTTTTTCTTCCTCGTAACACTAGATGTGTTCACGGCTCCTCACAGTATGCCTACTTGTGTACGCGGTATCGCTCTTTTCTCCAAAAAGGTTATACTTTTCGGCAGCGACGGAAATGTTCGCATATTCTCGAATATGACCACCGTTGAGGACGAGTGCGACCCTCAACTTTACCAAACAACAAATATGCCAAAATGCGTTGTGCAGACAGTAGACCCCATCGCACTTTCGGCAAAAATTTGCGAGGTGCGCGACTGCTGCGAAAACTACTGCCGCATCCCCAGAGGTATTTCACAGTGCGTCGGCTCAGAAATCGTGACCGAGCTAGCAGGAGGTACTCCAACCGTTTATGTAACTCTTGGACTATTTACTATCGTTCAGCTTATAAGAAACGTTCAGATGCTGGTGCCCGTTTACGATTTCTGTATACCCGAAAAGCAGTGTGACAATACCGCCGACCAGCCCTGCGATGTTTTCCGCAGAATTAAGTTCCCCACATCAGACTTCTTCCCGCCCCGTTCATGTGAACTCGGCAATGACACAGACTTCGGCTGTTGCAAAGATACAGACGCTTAAAAATTAAAGCATCCCGATTTTGTCGGGATGCTTTCTCAAATAAACCTCTAAACTATTTTGCCTGAAAAATAGGCGGCGCCGAAAAAGCCGATAAGAAATAGTATAATACCGAGCGCCGTCAGAAATGCTGATTTTAAAAATATTCTGAAGGCTCTGCTTTCAGACAGTTTTTTCACAATACATCACCACTGATATATTGGACACAATATATCAAATATATTCATCGGAGGGTAACTGAGATGACAGCAACTACGGTAGGACCAAGCAAGCTGAAAATAACCATTGACCAAAACGAGTCGGCAGAGCTTTTTTGCCACGCTGCAGCCCTTACCTGCCGCGATCCCGAAACCCAGTCCGCTCTTCGCACGCTGCTTAGAAAAGCACTTCGCAAGACCGATTTTAAGCTTGACTGCAAGCGTCTTTATGTTGAGATGTACCCATCTGTCAGCGGCGGATTTATTATATACTTTACCAAAACGCCCTACCGAAGAAGATACAGACAAAATCCAAACGGAAAAATTATGTACCTTCTGCGCTTTTCGGACACAAACAGCGCTATTGCCGCTTCAAAGCTTTTAAAGGGATGCCCCTCACTTAAAAGCAGTCTTTACCGTTACGGCGGCTCATATTATCTCGCCGTGAGCTCCCCCTTAAAGGAATTTTCAACCGCTGTTATAACAGAATTCGCCGACTCTGCGCTATGCTCAGATGCGGCATACGCAATAGTCAGCGAATACGGTAGTACTGTTATTGATGAAAATGCTATAGAGAAATTGTCGCGGCTTTAACCAAGTGCCTTTAAGGAGCTTACTTTTTCTCCTTTATCGGTGGCTGAGAAAACATAGCTTCCCGCAACCAAAACAGTCACTCCTGCCTCTACGGCGAGAGGGGCTGTTTCTCCATTTATGCCGCCGTCAATCTCGATTTCACAGCAAAGTCCCTGTCTTGCAATCTCAGCTTTAAGTGTGCGAACCTTATCAAGAGCCTCGGGCATAAACTTCTGACCGCCAAAGCCAGGCTCTACGCTCATAACGAGCACCATATCACAAAGAGGCAAAAATTTAAAAATCTCTTCAGCCTTAGTGCAGGGCTTGATGGTTAAAGTAGACTTGCAGCCGAGCTCTCTTATTTCCTTTAGGGTCTCAGCAACATCCGAGCCCGCCTCATAATGGAAGCCGAGCCAATCCGAAACCTCGGCAAAATCTTTGATATATCTGTGGGGTTTATCTATCATAAGATGAACATCAAGCGGAATATCGGTATGCTTTTTAAAGGACTGGATAAGCGGCACTCCAAAGCTGAGATTAGGGACGAAATTGCCATCCATAACATCAACGTGGAGCATATCAACTCCCGCTGCCTTTAATTCATCAAGATCCTTTTTCATATCGAGAAAATCCGCCGAAAGAATAGACGGTGAAACCTTTACCATAATAAAACACTCCTTTTGTTGTGTATTTTAATACAATTATCCTTCTTTGTCAATCAAATATCTTAATTACTTGCATTTATTTAAGATAAGTTATATAATGTTTGGTAGTTTTTAAAGAAAAGCGTGATAGAATGGAAAACAACAAATTTTCGAAAGGAATAACCGACGGTCTGCCGATTTGTATCGGCTATTTTGCCGTGTCCTTTGCTTTCGGCATTACTGCGGTGCAGAGCGGTCTTTCCTGGCTGGAGGCTCTGCTTATATCTGCCGCAAACCTCACCTCTGCAGGTCAGGTTGCAGGACTTCCTATAATCACAGGAGGTGGCGGACTTGTTGAGATGGCAGTTTCTCAGCTTGTCATTAACTCAAGATACTCGCTGATGTCGGTCTCCCTCTCGCAAAAATTGTCCGACACCGTTTCCCTTCCCCACCGTTTCGCCATCGCCTTCGGAAACACCGACGAGATATTTGGTGTTGCGATGTCCAACAAAAGTACCGTAGGTAAAAACTATATGTACGGCCTTATACTCACTCCATACATAGGCTGGAGCTCAGGAACCCTTATCGGTGCCGTTTCGGGCAATATTCTCCCCGCAATAATCATATCCTCACTCGGTCTTGCAATATACGGTATGTTTATTGCCATCGTCGTTCCTGTAGTTAAGAAAGAAAAAAACACCGCATTTTGCGTGCTTGGCGCTATCGCTCTTTCCTGTGCTTTTTACTATCTTCCCTTTTTATCTGCAGTTCCAAGCGGTTTTGTAACCATTATCTGTGCCGTTATACCCTCTTTGATATTCGCTTTCGCGGCGCCGATAGAAACGGAGGTAGCAGAAAATGATTAGCGAAAAATTCTTTATCTATCTGCTCGTTATGGCGGGAGTTACATATTTAGTCCGAATGCTTCCGCTTGTGCTTTTAAAGAAAAAGATAACCAACAGATATCTTTTATCCTTTCTGCACTACATCCCGTATACCGTACTCAGCGCAATGACGGTGCCTGCGATATTCTACGCGGCAGATCCGCTCCCAGCCCTTTGCGGATTTATTATCGCTATTGTATTCGCCTTCTTTGAAAAGGGACTTGTTCAGGTAGCCGCCTTCTCTTGTGCGGGGGTTCTCGCCTGCGAGCTTGTGATGAAATATATAATATAAAGGGTCGTTAGACGAAACAAAGCCACGGTATCCAACCGTGGCTTTTAAAATTTTCTCAAGATTATTCTGTTGTCTGCTCGGTCTCAGTACCGCCTTGTTCAGGTTGTGTTTCAGGCTCGGGAGTGGGCGGATAAAGGTAGAGCATTACCTCATCCTTTGTTTGGGCAGTAATGATATTGCCCTCATGCGCACTGCACGCCTTCTGACCCGTAGCCTTATACCAGCCATAGCCGCCGACAGGACATCCTTCGCGAGCAAGCTCTCCCGTCTGGGCGCAGTATATTCTGCACTGAGTATATCGGCTGTCCTCAAAATCTTTGACGGCAAGGTCTTTGTGGATATCCGTCATAACGGCGCCCCACATTTTAAGCGCGGTTTTTTCGTTTTTCTTTGCAATACCCTGCATAGAGTCAAAGCCGCACCAGCAAGAAGCCACATAATAAGGTGTGCCGCCTACAAACCAAAGGTCATTAGCGTCATCCGAAGTACCGGTCTTTGCGTATATCGGCATTTCAGATACATACTGGCGGACCATATTACCCGTACCGTCGCTGCTGTCAACTACTCTTTGTAGCAGATGATTCATTACGGTGGAGGTATCCTCGCTTATCGCAACGGTGGGAACCACATCATTCTCCATTACAAGCTCACCGTAGCGGTCATATATTGACACTATTGTAGTCGGTTCATAGTAGAGTCCCCCGTTGCCGAAAACCTGATAAGCCGCGGCAGATTCCATAGTTGTGATTCCGCCGTTAGTACCGCCCATTCCAAGAGGCGAATAGTTTGCGTCGGCTTCGGGATTAAGCCCCTTAAGATTTAATTTTTCATAGACAAAATCAAAAGCCTTCTGAGGAGTGAGCAGATCAACAAGGGCTACGGGAATAGTGTTTACCGAGCGGCGAAGTGCATACTCGATATTCATCTTTCCCTTATAACTGTCATACCAGTTTACAGGATACCACTCATACTCCTTGCCCTCGTAGTAAACGGTCTTTTTATCGTCTACTACAGTAGAATAGGTAATAAGATCATTCTCGATGGCGAAAGAGTAGGCTGCGAGGGGCTTGATGGTAGATCCCGGCTGTCTTTTAGCCATTGTAGCGCGGTTAAGACCTCGGTTTTCGGTCTTTTCGCCTATTCCACCGACTATTCCCTTTACATTTCCTTCGTAGTCAAGAATTGTCATAGAGCCCTGAAGAGTGGTGCCGTCCTTGCCCGAAAGGGCGTACTTAGTATCGGTAAATACCTTTTCCAGACTCTCCTGTACATCGGGGTCCATAGTACAGTATATCTTATAGCCGCCGTTATAAAAATCCTCTACGGCATATTCACGCTTATAACCGTAAACATTCATAAGCTCAACTATGACCTCTTCGATGAGGGCGTCTACAAAATAGCTGTTTATCTCGATATTCTCTTTGAGTGCATCAGAATCTGCAACAACATTCAGTTCTTCGGCTACCGCTTGATTATATTCTTCCTCAGTAATCATACCCTGATCGTACATTTCGTACAGAACATCGTTTCTTCTGTCGAGGTTGTTTTCAGGGTTTTTGTCTGGTCGATAATACTCGGGCGACTTTGTTATAGCGGCAAGTGACGCACACTCTGCAAGGGTAAGCTCATTTACCGACTTGCCGAAATAATACTCGGCAGGCACGTTAACTCCGCACATACCCTTACCCATAGCGATGGTATTCATATAACACTCAAGAATAACCTCTTTAGTGTATTCGCTTTCAAGATATCTTGCTCGCATTATTTCGCGTACCTTACGGCTTGCCTTTTTATCATCGTCATCGGTAATGTTCTTAACCAGCTGCTGTGTAATTGTGGAACCGCCGAACTTGCTGCTTGACATCGGGATAACCATATTAACAAAGGCGGCAGCTGTTCGCTTCCAGTCGACTCCGTCGTGCTCGAAAAAGCGCTTATCCTCGATTGCTACATATGCGTTGGCAAGATTCTGCGGTATTCCCGTATATGAGGGATCCTCAGCAATAGCCTTTTCCTTGTCATAGTCGACCCAGATACGGTTCTCCTCATCGTGCAGACGCTGATATTCAACCCAGTTGCCTTCTTTATCCTGAGCGTATATTACTGTAGTATAGGAGAGCTCCATGTTGTCAAGGTCTTCCTTCATGGTTCCGTCAACAAAGGCGAAAACATACACGACCAGTGAGCCTGCAACAAGACAACCCGTAATAAGGAATATAAGAAAAACGGTCAGTACACTTTTAATCACATTTGCACGGGTTAAAAATTTGAACCTTTTCTTTTTTCCCTTTTTGTTGTCGGTTTTGTCCTCAGTTTCCTCTTCCTCCTCATCCTCTATCACAAAGCTGTTAAGGTCGAGAACCTCGGAATCATTGCTTGATAAATCAAAATCTTCATTGTCATTTGTGTTATTCTGTCCGTCCTGAGAGCTTTCCGACTCGTTACCGGACAAATCAAAATCATCGTTCATATTGTAATTATCAAAATCCTTATTGTCCACAAAATTCACCTCACAATGAAATTTTTACCTATTATAGCATATTTTACACAAAAATGGGTAACAATTTTTTTACAATTGTGTGAACAAAAAAATTGAGAGGATGAAAATCACAATATGAAATACCTTTTAGCAACCCTTATGATAATGACATCTGTGCTTTTCGGAGTGAAGATAAGTCAGGAAAATCTTCCCAAAATCACTAACGAAGGTGAGGATATCTCAAGCCGACCGTCCGCAGTTAAATTTGTGCTGAAATATACCGACGGCAACGTATCTCTCTTTGAAGGCGAAAACATTATTGAAACCTTTAGCGAAATAAACTACTCGGTGCTTCCCTATCCAGACCAGCAAAGTCTCTCAGACGGAATAGAATTTGACACCATCGACCAGGCTTATGAGCTTATAGAAGATTTCGACGGTTGACATTTAGGTTTTGCCTTTGTATAATTGTAAAAAAGAGCAAAGGTAAAGGAGGGTCTCGGTGGAACGTGACGCTATATCCGCCAATGTATCAAAGGGCGGACTAAAAAACACTACCGAAATCAAAATATTAGTGCTCTACCTTCTTATAAATGTAAGAGAGCCGTTGCCTGCAAGCCAGACCGCTAATCTTCTCCATATGAACGGTATTGCAAATGCCTTTGAGGTGAGCGATGCTTTTGTACAGCTTTCAGCCAGCCGACTTATTGACGAACCCGAGGAGTTTCCCGACTGCTTTATTATCAATGATATGGGCAGAGATGCGGGACAGACTCTGCAATCGCGTGTTCCGTTCACTGTTCGTGAAAAGTCACTGACCTTAGTTAAAAAGATGCTCGAACGCAACCGACATATAAAGGAGACCTCTATCACCGTCGAAAAAAACGAGGACGGAACCTTTATTACCTGCGCCGTGCTTGAAAACGATAAAAAAATAATGAGTTTTACTATGCAGGCAGCCGATGACAGTCAGGTTATGCGAATTAAAGAGAATTTTCTTGATGACCCCGCATCGGTTTACCGTATGCTGATAGATATGCTGACAAAATAATCTTGAAATTTTTGACCGATTTTTTAATCGGTCTTTTTTTGCGAATTTTCTTGACATTTTTTGTCGAAATATTGTATAATGTCAACAGTTTTAACAAAATCCGACAAAGAGTTCAACAATAGTCAGACCCTCTCGGGTTGGGGTCCCTTATACTAAAAATAAAACAGCACAGACCTTGCGGTCCGTACTGTTTTATTTGGAGCTGAAGATGGGACTTGAACCCACGACCTACTGATTACGAATCAGTTGCGCTACCAACTGCGCTACTCCAGCAAACTGTTTAAATTATAGCAATTCTTACAAACTAAGTCAAGTAAAATATGGGAGGTATTTTAACTATGCACTACGCCGTTAAAAACACTCGGCTAAGAGAAATCAGAAAAGCGTCAGGCGCAACACAGCAAGAGGTTGCAGATTATCTTAATATGTCACGCGGGGCTTATCAGTATCTTGAAACCAAGGGTATCCTTACAGGCGATATCCTAATCAAGCTTTCTCGTTTTTTTAATGTTTCTATAGAAGATTTGATGGATACAAATCCGACCCGTTTGGGGCAGCCTGATGCCACAAAGGTTGTTCATATCGTTTTAACCGATGATGAAAAGGAGCTGCTTGAGCTTTACAGGCAACTCTCTTTTGAAGAGAAACTACGTATGCAAGGCTATGTTGCCGGTCGCATTGAAAAATCTAAGTCGCAGTAATCGCAAGTCGGCTGTCTTTTTTAAAAGGAGAAATACATATGTCAGAAAAAACCGAAAAGGCTTTAGAGTTGCATAAAAAAGGATTTAACTGCGCCCAAGCAGTCGCCCTCCCCTTTTGCGAGGACCTAGGGCTTGACCCATCGACCGTTTCAAAGGGGCTTGAGGGCTTTGGCGCGGGAATGGGCGGTTTTGAGCTCGTGTGCGGTGCTCTGTCAGGTGCAATTTTCATTGTTGGGTCAAAATTTGCCGACGGCGACCTCGAAAAACCCGTCTCCAAACGCAATACCTATGCTCTTTGTAAGTCTGTGAGCGCAAAATTCAATGAGGAATGCGGCTCGCGTCTCTGTCCTGAGATAAAGGGACTTTGTGGCGGCAAGGTCCTCAAAAGCTGTGATGAATGTATTATGACAGGTGTTCGCCTTGCCGAAGAGACTCTCAAAGAAAAGTAATGACAAACTTCCCCTTGTATGTTACAATAAACGTGAGGTGACCCAAATGAATTTTTTAGAAGAAAGAATTATAAAAGACGGTATTGTAAAGCCGGGAAATGTACTCAAAGTTGACAGCTTTTTAAATCATCAAATGGACATCGACCTTATGCAGGAAATGGGAAGAGAGTTTAAACGCCGTTTCGACAAAAAAAAGATAACTAAGGTGTTGACTATCGAGGCTTCGGGCATCGGAATCGCCTGTTTTGTTGCAAAGGAATTCGGAGTACCGATGGTGTTTGCAAAAAAGTCAAAATCAATAAACATTGACGGCGATATGTATACCGCAGAGGTTGAATCGTTTACTCATAAGAATAAAAATCAGGTCATCGTTTCAAAGAAATTTTTAAATGCCGATGACCGCGTACTCATCATAGATGATTTTCTCGCAAACGGCTGTGCTCTTCAGGGGCTTATCCAGATAGCTGAGCAGGCGGGTGCGACCGTTGAGGGGCTCGGAATAGCTATAGAAAAGGGCTTCCAGATCGGCGGCAGAGTGATAAGAAACCTCGGATATCAGCTTGAATCGCTCGCTATCGTGGATGCGATGGATGACAAAACGGGTAAAATCACATTCAGAGAACAGTAGATTATGAAATATTATAAAGGGCACTTTCCTTACGGAAGGTGCCCATTTTGTATCTAAGCTTGCCTAAAACGGCTTATTGTTCTGTTTTTTCTATTGCTTCGTTAAGAACCTTTTTCTTTGCGACAAAGTTTATAACAAGGATCGTCACAAATACGACAAAGGCAAGACCTATTATACCGAAGATCAGCACCGTCGTAAACTGCTTCATAGTCAGTCCCAAAAAGCCGCGGACATCGGTGATCTTATATTGTTCGGTTATAGGAATATAATTCTCGAGCCAGTCACCGTTGGTGTCCTCAGGAAGAATGACATCCTCTGTCGGTATACCCGCAACATTAAGCGCCGTTATATACCGCTTGCCATTGTTTATATTGCCCATTTTATAATAGGCTGTTCCCTCTTCGCTGATCATCACAGTCTGGATAAGCTCGAGCTTACTTCCGCCTGCTTTTTCATAAAGTGTCGCGGTCTGTCAGGCGGCGGTCGGATCGATATAAAGCTCCACCGTTACGGGAAAATCTATCCTGTCTGCAAAATCTATCCAATAGCTTGCTACCTCACCCATTATTGCTCTGTGTGCCTTTGAAATATCCTTATACAGCTCGAGCGAATACAATCTATCGTTAAGTTGACGAGAGTCGAACCTATTGCGCCTGCAAAACAAAAATTTCGGTAATAGATTGCCTCAAAACTTGCAATACGTCAGTATTACTGCGTTTTGTCGGCTTCCTCTTACACAAAATTTTTTGTTTTGCAAGGTCAATGGGAGTTTCTGCCAACGGATTTAATATTGGGCGAAGTGTGAGTTTGCCGCAAGGCTGACGCCTTGCTAAAAAGAACACAAAGCCCGATGTTATAAGACGCTGAGCGAAACCGCAACGGGTTCGACTCTCGTCAACTTAAAGTATCCTAACCCGCCTAAAACGGTATAATTTAGGCGTTTTTTGGATTATTGGCGGTGGCAGGCGTTAGCCTTTATTGTGACGTAGGTAAAGACAATTTCAACTAAGAAGGATAAATAAAGCAAGGTGTGAAACCATTATTGGTTCTGACCTTGCTTTTTCTTTATGCACATTCTATATATAACGACGTCCTTTCTTCGTAAACTTCTACCAATACAGGTTTACAGATAAGTTGACAGATGTAAAGTTTTTATGCTATAATAATAACATAATAAATTTCAGTTCGAGAGATAAAGGAAAGGTGCATATGAAAAATCAAATCGAACAATTGAAACAAGCGAAGAATGCTGTCATTCTCGCTCATTATTATGCCCCTGCTGAGGTGCAGGAGATAGCTGACTACGTGGGAGATTCATTCTACCTTGCAAAGATAGCCAAACAGAGCAGTGCGGATATTATTGTGTTCTGCGGTGTAGGCTTTATGGGAGAGAGCGCAAAGATACTGAATCCCGGTAAAAAGGTTTTAATGCCTGACCCATCTGCTGATTGCCCTATGGCACATATGGTGTCAGACGGTATCATTGAAGAAATGCGAAGCAAATACGATGACCTGGCAGTTGTTTGCTATATCAATTCCACGGCAGAGTTGAAATGCAATAGTGATGTTTGTGTAACCTCCTCCAATGCCGTTAAAATCGTTAAAGCATTACCGAACAAGAACATCTTTTTCATCCCCGATAGGAATCTTGGTAGCTTTGTTGCAAAGCAGGTGCCAGAGAAGAATATTATATTAAATGACGGATGTTGTCCTATTCACGCAAAGGTAACGGCAGCACAAATACGGGAACAGCGGGAGCTGCATCCCGAAGCCTTGGTGCTGACCCATCCTGAATGCGAATCGGAAGTGTTGGCTTTGTCCGATTATATCGGCAGCACGGCGGATATTATTGCATTCGCAAAAGAGAGCGATGCAAGTGAGTTTATCATTTGCACTGAGGACGGTGTGAACTTTAAGCTGATAACGGACAATCCGGACAAGCGTTTCTACTACCCAAATCCGCATCCGTGCTGTACAGATATGAAGTTAAACACGCTTGAGGCTGTTTTATCTGCTCTCAAAAAGGAAGACAAAGAAATTACAGTGGACGACAAAACCCGTGAAGGTGCGCTTCTCCCATTGGAGAGAATGTTGGAGCTTGCGAAGTGATATGAAAACGGATATTTTGATTGTAGGCTGTGGCGTGGCAGGGCTTTACTGCGCACTGAACCTACCGGAAGATAAAATGGTTACTGTCGTAACCAAAAATATAGCCCGTAAGAGTGATTCCTATTTAGCGCAAGGCGGTATCTGTGTTCTGCGCGATGAAGGTGACCGCAAGGCTTTCTTTGAAGATACAATGAAGGCGGGTCATTATGAGAACAATCCCGAATCAGTTGAAATTATGATCGAGTCTTCACAGGACGTAATTGCCGACCTTGTTTCCTTTGGCGTTCGATTTGAAAAGAACGGCGAGAGCTTTACCTACACTCGTGAGGGTGCTCACTCCAGACCGAGAATTTTATTCCACGAGGATGAAACCGGTAAGGAAATAACCTCGCATCTTTTGGAAACTGCAAGGAGCAGAAGAAACATCACTCTGATCGAAAACTTTATAATGGTAGACCTTATCAGTTATAATAATCACTGTAATGGTATTGTCGGTCGTGATGAGAATGGAAATTATGTTTCGGTTATTGCCGATTATACCGTGCTTGCTACGGGCGGTATCGGAGGACTCTTTAAGCACTCCACGAACTACCGGCACCTGACCGGCGATGCTCTGGCGCTTGCTCTCAAGTATGATATTAAGCTCCAGCATATTGATTACATACAAATACATCCTACAACCCTTTATACCAAAAAGCACGGTCGTGAGTTCCTTATTTCCGAGTCGGTTCGCGGCGAGGGTGCAATTTTGCTGAACTCCAAGGGTGAGAGATTTGTTAATGAGTTGCTTCCTCGTGACGTTGTTGCGAATGCGATCTTTGAGGAAATGAAAAAGGAAGGCACCGAGCACGTGTGGCTCTCGTTGGCGCCAATCCCCGAAGAAGAAATAAAGACTCATTTCCCGAATATTTATCAGAAGTGCCTGGATGAAGGCTACGACGTTACAAAGGAGCCGATTCCGGTTGTCCCCTCGCAACATTATTTTATGGGCGGTATTGACGTTGACAGCTACTGCAAAACCTCTATGGATCGCCTGTATGCCGTTGGAGAGACAGCTTGTAACGGTGTTCACGGCAGAAACCGTTTAGCAAGCAATTCGTTGCTTGAAAGCCTTGTGTTTGCGAAGCGTGCGGCAAAGCATATTACCGCTAATTATTCACCCAATGAGTCGGTCGGTGAATATACGGTTGACCCGGCTCAATATGAGGGATATGAGGAAAAATATAAAGAACTGGTTCTAACGGCCATTGAAAAGGAGAAACAAAGCCATGAATAATATTTCAATGAAACTAAACGCAGACAACTTGATTATGCTCGCTCTGCAGGAGGACATTACAAGTGAGGATATTACCACCAATTCCGTAATGCGTGAGTATCAGCTCGGTGAAGTGGAGCTCATTTGTAAGGAGGACGGCGTTATCGCAGGTCTTGACGTATTCAAGAGAGTGTTTGAACTTCTTGACGAAAATACTGAGTTCACCTTTACCTGTAAGGATGGTGACGAGGTGAAGAAGGGACAGAAGCTCGGCACGGTTCGCGGAGATATTCGCGTTCTTCTTTCGGGCGAGAGAACGGCACTTAACTATCTGCAGCGTATGAGTGGTGTTGCAACCTATACTCGTAATATTGCAGATCTGCTCAAGGGCAGTAAGACAAAGCTTCTCGATACCCGTAAGACTACACCGGGAATGCGTATTTTTGAAAAATATGCCGTTAAGGTTGGTGGCGGCTACAATCACCGATATAACCTCAGCGACGGTATTCTCTTAAAGGACAATCACATTGGTGCCGCAGGCGGTGTTAAAGAGGCCGTGATGATGGCGAAGGAATATGCTCCGTTCGTTCGTAAGATTGAAGTAGAAGTAGAAAATCTCGATATGTTAAAGGAAGCTCTCGAAGCGGGTGCCGATATCATTATGCTTGACAATATGAGTGTCGAGGATATGAAAGAGGCGGTAAGACTTGCCGCAGGCAGAGCTGAAACCGAGTGCAGTGGAAACGTAACAAGAGAGAATGTTGCAAGACTTGTAGATATCGGTGTTGATTACATTTCAAGCGGCGCACTGACACATTCTTCTCCGATTTTGGATCTTTCTCTTAAAAATCTCCACGCAATCTAATTTAAAGTAAACGAGGTGAACACATGAAGGCAGCCGAGCGAAGAAAGGCAATTATCAATTTTCTGCTATCTCAGGAGAATGCAGTTTCCGGTGGCGAACTGTCGGAACAGTTTAGTGTATCCAGACAGATCATCGTTCAAGATATTTCTGTTCTCAAGGGTTCCGGCTATGATATTCTCTCCACGCATAACGGCTATATTATTCAAAAATCGCCTCTGAAGGAGCGAGTCTTCAAAGTGCATCACACTACTGAACAGACAGAAGACGAGCTTTCACTGATCGTAGGACTCGGCGGTACGGTTGTAGATGTTTTTGTTTGGCATAAGGTGTACGGAAGAATGGAAGCCAAGCTGAATATCTTTTCCGAACTTCACGTAAAGCAGTTTATTGAAGGCGTGCGGAGTGGAAAATCCACCGAGCTGATGAACATTACCGGCGGATATCATTACCATACGGTGAGAGCCGATTCTGAAGAGATATTAGATAGTATTGGTAAAGCACTTGAAAAACGAGGTTATATAGCACCGGAAATATGAAAACAGTATTACAAAAGGCGTCGCTTTGCAGCGGCGCCTTTTCAAAAATTTTCCGAAAGTATATTAGAAATCTATAAAGTATGGCAGCAAGAATTCTGTACCCTTGTCGCCGTCTATAGTGCTAATGATGTAAAAATTACTACGCAGTAACCAAAGAAAAGTGAGCGGAATTAATGACAGTTGCTACCCGAACTGTTATGTCCGCAACCGTGGTCGCCGCAGGTGTGACCTTCGCCGTGGTGGTCGTGATGGTCGCATTTTACGTTGGGGTTAAATCCAAGCGTGCCGCCAAGCAATGCTTCGACTGCGGCATCACAGGAACCGCTAACACCACCATAAAGCTTGATACCTGCTTGCGTCAGTGCCATCTGTGCGCCACCGCCGATACCACCGCAAATAAGAGCATCAACACCGAGTGCCGAAAGAAGTCCTGCAAGCGCTCCGTGACCGCTGCCGTTGGTCTCAACAACTTCGCTGTTTATAATTTCCCCGTTTTCTGCGGTATAAATCTTAAACTGCTCGGTATGACCGAAGTGCTGAAAGATCTGTCCGTTTTCATAAGTTACTGCAATTTTCATTGTGCTGTCTCCTTTGAATTTTCTGTTGTTAAAGATTTTAATGCCTTTTTAAATTGAACTGTGAAAAGGATAGCGGTAAAGGTTACGGCTATTGCGTCGGCAACGGGCTCTGCCGTATAAACACCCATCGTTTTATCTGCAATCAGCCGCGGCATAATGTAGATCAGCGGCAGGAGCAAAATGAACTTGCGAACAATTGCAACGATAATGGAACACGGTGCGTTGCCGATAGACACAAAGGTCATCTGGCAGGCGATCTGAATACCGAAGATGCACATCACTCCGCAGTAGATTCGAAGTGCCGTTGCGGTGAATTCAATGAGTGCTCTGTCGGGTGTAAATATTCCCGCAAACATTTGTGGCAAAAGCATAATAGCTCCCCAAATGATGAAAGAGTAAGTAAGACAGGATATAAGCAACAGCCTGTATGTTTTCTTTACACGCCCGGTGTTTTTGGCTCCGAAGTTATAGCTTAAAATCGGCTGTGCGCCCTGTGCAATACCTTGCATCGGTAGCATGGCAAACTGCATCACGCTTGTGAGGATAGTCATAGCGCCAACGGCGATATCTCCGCCGTATTTTAAGAGCGAAGAATTAAAACAGACCGAAATCACGCTTTCACTGCTTTGCATAATAAAGGTTGCCGTTCCGAGAGCGATACAAGGGAAAATGAGTTTCCCGTCTATGCGAAGGTTGTGCTTTTTGAGTTTCAGATAAGTCTTCTTTCCGCAAAGGAACCGGAGTACCCAAATACAGGAAATTGCTTGGGAGAGAACGGTGGCAAGCGCCGCGCCTTTTACACCCATATTAAAGCCGAAAATAAATATCGGATCGAGAATGATATTGCTGATAGCACCGATCAGCACCGTAATCATACTGATTTTGGTGTAGCCCTGCGCAGTGATAAATGCGCCCATACCAAGTGTCAACTGAACAAATACAGTACCAATTGCATAGATGTTCATATAATCGTTGGCGTAACC
>JAZQER010000076.1:0-18570 GCA_045539095.1 Acutalibacteraceae bacterium
TAGTTAACCCCTTTAGGGGTAGCCAAAGAGGCAAAGACTCTAAGGCTTGAACAAAGAGAAAGCCCGCGCCTTGAGACGCGGGTCGGCATTATGGGCTTATAGCCCTTGTGCAAACCACCCGTTTGACGGGTGGTTATGATTGTATATCGTAGTGTTGGGAGCTTCTTTTACCGTTTTATTTTATGATTTAACGGCTATAGCAAGCCTTCGAGCTACAAATTAACACATATTATTTTTTATAGTTTGCACCAACGATTATACATAAAACAAAAAAAGCTATAGCCCCGCCAATTAACAAACCTAAAACAAAATTAAACATTGATTTCAACTCACTTTTTAATGCTCGGTGTAAAATTTTCCATTAATTTTGCTGTTTTTAATTATTAGCACCATAGATAATATAGTTGTGGATTTAAGCTCTCAAACACAAAGTGACTTCTGAAATCAAAAATATGCAAAACTAATTGTACATAAGAATACAAAATTTTATCACGTTAATGTAACGTTATTATAGCAAAAAAATATGTTATTGTCAATACGTTAATATGACGTAATGGAGGGCAAAATAATATTATGAAAAAGATTTGCTATTACAATAATAAGAATATTGTTTCTAAAAAACTTAAAACTTTACGTGAAGAAAAGGGATTATCACAAAGTAATTTAGCCGCGAAATTGCAAACTCTGAACATTAACATAGATCAACAAATGATTAGTAAAATTGAAAAAATGATAGGCAGGTTACTGATTATGAATTAGCTTGTATATGCAAATGCTTATCTGTAACGCCTAACGATTTACTCGACTTTTCTAATATGGAATTTTAAATTTTATTGCTTTTGCATCTAATGTTGATTCTTTTGAGCGGAAAGACAATGCAAGGGCGCACAGTATTTGCCAGAGAGCTACAAGTAAGGTTAAAAACGGTAGTATTGTGTTATTCCATAACGATGCCTTACCCAACATCCTCAAATGTCTAAAGATGAAGGATGTGAGTTTGTGTTTATTAGCGATTTGATTTTAAAGGAAAACTACGAAATCAAGCACGACGGAACGCAGTGTAAAAAAGAAAAAACAAAATGGCACGATCCTGACGGATGTGCCATTTCATTTTTTGGTGAAGGTGGGGGGAGTCGAACCCCCGTCCAAAAAGCTATTCTTATAAACTTCTCCGAGCGCAGACGGTCATTAACATTCCCTCACATAAGAGGAGGCCGTCAGCCTCTTATGCTCAGTAGCCGATAGGTCATGACAAGGCTATCGGCATTGCCTTGTTCACGTTCACCGCTAGTCGACGCCCTAACCGATCCGCGGTACTATCGGGTCGGACGGCAGCTAAAATTTAAGCTGCAAGAGCAACTTTAGAGTTGTCGTTTAATTTTAAAAGTTTGCGCTGATTTAGGTGGTTCGCACCACCGCTCGCTTATCATAATTCAAGCTCCCTGTCGAAACCTTTACACCCCCATATATAATTACTGAAAATTAACGGTTTTGTTCTTTCAGCGCTCTTTGCATATCACGGTTAGCGCTTTTTTCTGCCGCGACTGCCCGCTTGTCATAAAGCTTTTTACCCCGACATAGCCCAAGCTGCACCTTAACAAGTGAGCCTTTAAAATAGAGCGACAGGGGAACGAGGGCAAGACCTTGCTGTTTTACGAGTCCAAAAAGGCGCATTATCTCGCGTTTATGCAGAAGAAGTTTTCTAACTCTCATCGGGTCGCGGTTAAAACGGTTGCCAAAGTCGTAAGGAGAGATGTGCATCTGCTTTATAAGCATCTGCCCATCATCAACACTGCACCACGCGTCTTTGAGATTAACTCCGCCCTGACGGATGGATTTAATCTCTGTTCCTGTAAGTTCTATACCTGCCTCGATGCTTTCAATTACAAAATACTCGTGGTAGGCGGCTCTGTTTGTAGTTATGGTTTTAGTATTTTCCACTGAAAACACCTCCTTTATTCGGGTAGCAAATATTTTACGACAAAAAGATAATCTAGTCAAGAGAATTTTGCCGAAAAATGACCTCTCCAATTTATGGAGAGGTCAAAAGGCTTTTTGATTACTTCTCGGGATTAGCGGTAGGAATCTGCTGCTTTAATGCGGCGCGTGTCTTTCTAACCTCCGAAAGATTAGCGGTAAGTCCTTCGTCAGCGCGGCGCATAATATCGTCAACGAATTCCTGTGCAGCCTTTCTCATCTCACGGCTCTTCTGCTGAGCGGTAGAAATGATTTCGCTAGCCTTTTCCTGAGCTAAACGGGTAATCTCCTCTTGAGCAACAAGAGCCTTAGCACGCTCTTCTGCGGAACGGATAATACCGTCAGCCTCTCTTTTTGCGTTTGTAATGATGTCGGTGCGGTCGGCAACTATGCCGCGAGCCTGCTTGATCTCACCGGGGATGTTGAGGCGGATATCATCGATGAGAGCGCGGAGCTTCTCGATATCAACGATAGTGCGCTTTCCGGGGATCTTCACACCTCCGTCAAGTATCTCGTCAAACTGTTCAAGTAATTCTTCGATAGACATAATTTAGCTTCCTTTCTATTTTAATCTCTTTAATATATCACTGTGGATTGCCTCGGGAACAAAATCCGAAATATCGCCGCCCATACTTGCTATTTGCTTCACCATACTTGAGCTTAAATACATATTCTCAGCGCTGGTCGTGAGAAAGACGGTCTCAACGTCGGGATTAAGTTTTTTATTGGTAAGCGCCATCTGGAACTCATATTCGAAGTCGGTGACAGCGCGAAGACCCTTGACTATAGCCGAAGCCTTTTTTTCAGCAGCGTAATCTGCGAGAAGTCCCTCGTAGTGGTCTACTTCGACATTAGGAATTTCAGTGACCGAGCGCTTTATCATATCCATACGCTCTTCGATCGAAAAGCTAGCCGAGTTGGATTTATTTGCATTGGACATAACAACAACTATTACGCGACTGAACATCTTTGAACTGCGCGTAATAATATCCAAATGTCCTTTGGTAACGGGGTCGAAGCTGCCCGGACAAATTGCTATTGAATTCTTCATTTTAACCCTTCTTAAATACAGTAACGTTTATCTTACCGTAACGGTACACGCGGTAGACACAAAATCTGTCGACCGTTTCGGGAAGTTTGATTTCAGTGGGGTGTTCACATATGATAATACCATAGTCCGACATTTTTTTCGACACTGCCTCAATAGCCTTTATAAGGATGCCTGCCTCGTAAGGCGGGTCTAGAAAAGCAATATCGAAAGTGTCGGTGGTCGTTGAAACATATCCGATAGAATCACGCTTAATGATACGGGACTCTTTTTCAAAGCCAGTAGAAATCACATTTTCGGTGCAGATTTTTATGGCAGCAGGGGAGGAGTCAACAAAAACTGCGCTTTCGGCGCCTCGTGAGAGAGCCTCTATGCCCATCTGTCCACTGCCGGCATACATATCCAAAAAGCGTCTGCCTTCTATATCAAATTGAATTGCGCTGAATATGCCTTCCTTGACCTTGTCGGTCGTAGGCCTTACGTCATTTCCGTCCAGAGACTTGAGTCGTTTACCTCTGGCGATACCTGTAATAACTCGCATAATACCACCCGAAAATTTTCATACACATATATTATCACATTAAAAGGGGTATTTTGTCAATATAAAAATTATAGAAATAACAAAAAAGCAGTCAAGCCATAAAAACGACCCGACTGCTTCAATCAAATTATTTTATTCCCGTGTTTGCGGTATCTTTTTGAATAACGTCGTGAGCGCCGCCTTCTACGATACTTGTAGCTGATACAAGGGTAAGCTTTGCCTTCTGCTGCAGCTCGGGAATAGTCAGTGCGCCGCAGTTGCACATTGTCGACTTAACCTTTGAAAGCGAGATTCTTACATTGTCTTTTAAAGAGCCGGCATAAGGGACATAAGAGTCGACGCCTTCCTCAAAGGAGAGCTTTTTATCTCCACCGAGGTCATATCTCTGCCAGTTGCGGGCACGGTTGGAGCCTTCACCCCAATATTCCTTATAATAATTACCGCCGATGGAAATCTTATTTGTGGGCGACTCGTCGAATCTTGCAAAGTATCTGCCAAGCATAATGAAATCAGCACCCATTGCAAGAGCGAGTGTCATATGGTGGTCGTGAACGATACCGCCGTCAGAGCAAACAGGAACATAAACGCCTGTCTCTTCAAAATACTCGTCTCTTGCCTTGCAGACATCGATAAGAGCGGTAGCTTGTCCGCGGCCGATACCCTTTGTCTCACGGGTGATGCAGATAGAGCCGCCGCCGATACCAACCTTGATAAAGTCTGCGCCTGCATCAGCAAGGAAGCGGAATCCCTCGCGGTCAACAACGTTTCCTGCTCCTACCTTGACGGTATCGCCGTACTTTGCGCGAATCCAGTCGATGGTCAGCTTCTGCCACTCGGAAAAGCCTTCGGAAGAGTCGATACAAAGCACGTCTGCGCCTGCCTCAACAAGAGCGGGGACACGCTCGGCATAGTCACGGGTGTTGATACCTGCGCCTACTACATATCTCTTCTCGTGGTCAAGAAGTTCAAGAGGGTTAGCCTTGTGAGAATCATAGTCCTTGCGGAATACCATATATTTAAGGTATCCGTTATCATCAATTATCGGAAGAGAATTAACCTTGTGGTCCCAGATAATGTCGTTAGCAGCCTTAAGGGTTACGCCCTCTTTTGCGTAGACAAGCTTGTCAAAAGGAGTCATAAACTCAGAAACCTTTGTTGAGGGGTCCATACGGGAAATGCGGTAATCGCGGCTCGTAACAATACCAACGAGCTTGCCATGGGCGGTGCCATCCTCGGTAACAGCGACGGTAGAGTGGCCTGTCGCTTCCTTCAAACGTACAACATCAGCCATAGTAGCGTCGGGCTTAATGTTTGAATCGCTTACAACAAAGCCTGCCTTAAAGCTCTTGGCTCTGGCTACCATTGCGGCCTCGTCCTCAACCGACTGCGAACCGTAGATAAACGATACACCGCCTTCGCGTGCCAATGCAACGGCCAGACGGTCGCCCGATACCGACTGCATGATAGCAGAAACAAGCGGAATGTTAAGCGAGATCGCAGGCTCTTCGCCTTTTTTGAACTTAACGAGCGGTGTTTTGAGTGAAACATTAGCGGGAACACACTCACTCGATGAGTAACCGGGAACGAGCAGATACTCGTTAAAAGTGTGAGAAGTGCCTTCGAAATAGTAAGCCATACCTTGATTTCCTCCGTATACATATTATATATTGTTGCGATTATACCTCAAAACCGACCGAGAGTCAACCAAAAATTAGAGGGAATAATGTACAAAAAATATATAATAAAAACAAAGCAAATTTTACTTGATTTTACAAAAGAATTGTGGTACAATATTCAGGCTGCGAAAATGCAGCCAAAAATCCACACACGTCGTTTGTCGTAATAAGGTGACACTGATTCGGTGTTTTCGGCGCGACAAAAATTCAAACGGCGTGGAGGAAAAACCTTAGGAGGAAATAAAAATGGCAGTTATCTCAATGAAACAGCTTCTTGAAGCAGGTGTTCATTTCGGACATCAGACAAGACGCTGGAACCCCAAAATGGCTCCGTACATCTTCACCGAGAGAAATGGAATCTACATCATCGACCTTCAGAAGACAGTTAAGAAGCTCAACGAGGCTTACGCTTTCGCTCGCGATATCGTAGCTGACGGCGGCGACATTCTCTTCGTTGGTACCAAGAAGCAGGCTCAGTCTTCCGTTAAGGAAGAGGCAGAGCGTTGCGAGATGCCCTATGTCAACGCTCGTTGGCTCGGCGGTATGCTCACCAACTTCACCACCATCAGAAAGAGAATTGCACGTCTTGCTCAGCTTCGCAAGATGGAAGAGGATGGCACCTTCGAGATTCTTCCCAAGAAGGAAGTTATCGGTCTCCGTGGCGAAATCGAGAAGCTCGAGAAGTTCCTCGGCGGTATCAAGGATATGAAGAAGATCCCCGGCGCAATGTTTATCGTTGACCCCCGCAAGGAGAGAATCGCTGTTGCTGAAGCAAAGAAACTCAATATCCCGATCATCGCTATCGTTGATACCAACTGCGATCCTGATGAGATCGACGCAGTTATTCCCGGTAACGACGACGCTATCCGCGCAGTAAAGCTTATCTCTGAGGTTATTGCTAACGCAGTTCTCGAGGCTAAGCAGGGTGAGCAGGGATCTGCTGCAGTAGAAGGGGAAGCAGTAGAGGCTCCCGCTGCAGAAGCAGACGCTGAATAATTAATTTGGAGGTACAATACAATGGCTTTTACCGCTAAAGACGTTCAGGCTTTAAGAGAAAAGACAGGCTGCGGTATGATGGACTGCAAAAACGCTCTTAAAGAGACCGATGGAAATATGGCAGCAGCTATCGACTATCTTCGTGAGAAGGGTCTTGCTTCACAGGCTAAGAAGGCTTCCCGCGTTGCCGCAGAAGGCACCGTTGTAGCTATGGTAGAGGGTAACGTTGCAGTTGCTCTTGAGATTAATACTGAGACTGACTTCGTTGCAGGTAATGAAGAGTTCAAGGCTTTCGCTGATAAGGTTGCAAAGGCTGTTATTGCTAACAACCCCGCCGATGTTGATGCTCTTATGACAAGCGCATATGAGGGAACCACCGTTGGTGAGCTTAAGGAAGAAGTTTTCCTTAAGTTCCGTGAGAACATTCAGATTCGTCGCTTCGTTCGCATCGAGGGCAAGGTTGTTAACTATGTTCACGCAGGCGGAAAGATTGGTGTTCTCGTACAGCTTGATACCGATCTTGATATGTGTGACGCTCTCGTAGCTATGGGTAAGAATGTTGCAATGCAGGTTGCAGCTATGAACCCGAGTTACCTTGATCAGGAATCAGTTCCCGCTGAGGACCTCGAGAAAGAGAAGAACATCCTCATCGCTCAGATGAAGGAAGATCCTAAGATGGCTAATAAGCCAGACGCAGTTCTCGGAAAGATTGTTGAAGGTAAGATCGGCAAGTTCTACAAGGAAAACTGCCTTGTTGAGCAGCAGTATGTTATCGATAATGACCTTACCGTCGGCAAGTATGTTGACTCTGTAGCGAAAGAGCTTGGTGGCTCTGTTAAGATTGCTTCCTTTGTCCGTTATGAGAAGGGCGAGGGCATCCAGAAGCGCGAGGACGACTTTGCAAGCGAAGTTGCAAGTATGATTAAATAATTATTGCACAATAGAATATACTTTGTATCACCGCATCGCCATTCTTGGCGATGCGGTTTCTGCTTTGTTGAGCATCATTCACTTTTAATTCAGCAAAGCAGAATATTCTACAAATTTCTACAAAAATCGCGCAAATAGTGGAAAAGAATTCCGCAATTGTGCTATACATTTACCGAATTATGCATATAATTATCCAAAAGCTTTTGATATAATGAATGTGTTAATACCCAAAATATATTTTTTAATGGGAGATGAACGTTTATGAAAAAAGCAATATCTATTGTTTGCATCGTTGCGTTATTGGTCACCTCTATCGGTATGACCTTTATCAACGTTGCAGCAGAGCCGATAACGGCGCCCAATGATGCGGCTGATACCGTTATCTGGTCAACCTTTACTGACGACGACGGTAACGACTGGTATCCCTACGGCCCGTCCGATGCTCCGATTCCGGAGAACGTTATATCTTCGGGTTCAGGAAGCATTATCAAAGACACCACGGGTCTGCCTTCTACGGGTCTGTTCAGCATACCTACAGAGCAGTATAACGAAAACGGCGACCCGATCACAGAGTCTATCCTTTGTACCGATCCTATCTCTGTCAGCGGTATCAACGGTATAATGGTTTATGTTAAGGTGCCTGAAGTAGAGGGCGGATACAATCTGAATATGAGGCTCAGAATTTATGATGCTTCGCAGGATAAGTTCGGATACAAGAATCGCAATACTGCAACGGCTTACTATTATATGGCTATGGGTGACAATTCGTTCACTAGCGCTTCCTATGACAGTACTTCAACAAATACGCTCGTTCTTGAATCAGGCTTTGAGGGATATGTCTATTATCTGTTAAATGAATGCACACATGCGTCTGGTTTTACAAAAGAGGATTTAACAGATGATGACGCATTTGCAGGACTTCATTTCACCCTTACCGCTGTTGAGGGAGAGGAGCTTATTGTAGGAACACCTATTGCTGTTAAGGGAACAAGAGATTCCGTTTTAGCTGCTCCTACAGATACTATCGTTGTAGGCGGTCTTACATATAAGCTTGACGGCTCAGGTCTTGTTGAAGACGATTCTGATTATGTAAAGCCTAATTTCAGCGGTCTTACTACCGCAACTGCGCCTGATGCAACAATTATTAATACTCCCTCTACTGTGTATGTAACCACAACTCCGGTAGATAGTATTACACCGCTGATTAGTGAACAGACGGGAACGATTCCTCAGCTTGATAGAAATGTAAACTACGGTTTGGAAACAACCGCAAATATAGCGATGGGCTTTAATTACAGTGAATCGGTATCTTTCCCAAGCAATGGCGGATTTATGTATTATCTTGATTTTTCAGGAAATCAGAACACCCAAATTTTATTCTCACCTGCACTCGGAACAAATGCTTCGTCACTAACCGCTAATGATTCTGCAATAGTAGGCGCTAACAATTCACAGGCAGGTTCGGGAAATGCTTTCGTATATCTTTTATGGGATAACGCAGCAGAATCAAACACATGGACTGCACAGGCATTGCCTGATTATTCTAGCAGTACAGTAGATGCAGTATTTGGAAATAAAAACGGAAATAAGGGTATCACTTTACCAGTTGGTTTTAAAGGATATATTTATATTCCTGAAAATTGTTATCAGTTAGAAAAAGCATTTACTGTAGTTACTATTTATTTAGTTTCTAAATCAGGTGGTGCTGACGCAAGCAAGACATACAAGGTTAGTGCACCCATGATTGTATCTGATTTTGATATCAATTCGACTTTAGTAAGTGGTGACAATTGCGTTCTTGACCTTGATACAGGCAAGAAGATTGGCGCTCCCGATTACACCGTATCGGATACCTTCTACGGCGATGCAGCTCAGATCCACGTCAACTCTGCTCCCACTGTTAGACCTGCAACTATGGCAAGACCTGACATGCTGTATCACCCCTTGTGCGATTTAGGCGCTTTAAATAATAGTAAGTATTTCAATGCTACATACAACCTTGGTGTTTCTAGCGGCACGAACAGAACCGGTGGCGGTGTACAGGTAACTATTGAGGACAAATTTGTTCCTATTATAGATGACCTTCCTGCTGTTAAAGTCGCTACAACTGAGAATTTTGCTTCAACTGAAGGTTTAGTTACATTTGTAACAAATGATACGATAACCAAGGATGCTGGTGTTCTTCTGTACATTAAGAATCATGATGCGGTTGAAAAGAAACTTTATGCTACTATGTCTGACAAAGGTTATAGAACCGCCAATGACTTTTACATTAAGAAGTTAGGCAAAGATGATTCTTACTGGAGTTATGTTGATGTGGATAAGAGCGCAGTAACCTTTGCTATCCCTGCTAATTTTGAAGGATATTTATATTTTAACTTTGAAGGCTTTAGCGGTATTACAGCACTTCTTGCGGATGAGGTTGCAAATGCTTCTTCGTTAGTATTAAAGAATTTCGTATTATGTCAGCAGGGTCAGGTTGCTGGTCAGACCATGACTGTAAGCTTCCCGATGATCGTTACCAATTCGCCCGTTTCCTCCTCTGATGCTAATGATTTCTGCGTATCTCCCGTAGCTTATGTCAATGATGCAGAGGTTCCGCAGAATCTTAACACCGATAACTTTGCTATCCCTTATGACCACAACGGCGACCTTAAGGTAAACGTTCTTGACCTCGCAAGAGCATATAGCGAGCAAACTTCTGACTATGCTCTTCTGCGTAAGAATTATCTCAATGTAGCTGAAGATGCTGAATTGGTGATTGCAAACCCTTCATAGCGTTAACAGCTGGCAGTGCTCAGGTACACGGTAGTACCTACACTGTTAACGCATCAGTAGGTAGAACTAATGATGTTTTGTTGTACGGTAATCCTAACAGAGGTTATCGTACAACCATTCCATTCATAATCTACGACGAGCACAAAGTATACAATGAAACAACAAACGAATGGGAAGTTAGCGAAACCTGCGACCTTATCCAGCACGGCAGATACAATCCTGATGGCAGTTTTACTGTAGATCCTAGCGGAACAGCCTTAAGAATTAATGTGGCATCAGCTTGTTATCTCGAAAATAGTTCTGATGTATATGGACACGCAGTTGACCTTATGTATTCTAATTTCACAGATGAGTGCAAACTTAATGTTATCGATTATATGATCGGTCTCGTTTATTTTGCGGGTTCAGGAGAAAAAAAGAACGATAACTACAGCGCGAAAAATGTACTTGTCCAGAGTATGCTTCCTGATTACAGCGATGAGTACTATACCGACGAGCCTGGTAATTTCAATGCCTATTCATCCAATCTGTCGATTCCCGATGGAGCTATGAGAGCATATGAGCTTTTATTCCAGAGGCTGAAAGAGCGTGAGTGTAACGTTCTCTTCAGAGTTGGCTACCACGGATATGTCCAGAATCTGAGCAGCGCATCTGCTGATATCAAGAATGATGCCTATACAAGTGAAAAGGTTATGATGGCGCATATTGAGCAGTTCGGTGAATTCTTCCAAACTTGTGAGGCTGCATCGGTAGTATCTAAGGTATCCAGCGGCTTTATCGGTCAAGGCGGTGAGATGGTAAATAATTATCAGTGGCCGACCTTTACAACCGATAATTATAACAACGTTATGAAAGCCGTAGTCGAGGATATCTGCATTCCAAACGGTATTCCTTACACCGTACGTATGCCCAGTTTCTGGGAAAATTTTGTCAATGCATATCCCCAGTATCAGCAATATGTAGGCTTCAATAATGATGCCTTATTCGGTGAGACCGATGAATACGGCTATTGCTCAGGTTGTTGGCAATATAACCATTCAGCAAGCATTTGTTATGATGCAAACCACAGCGGTACCTGTAAAGATCCCGATGGAAGCTGGTGGGAGCTTGTTTGTGAGAACGCGGCTTTCACTCCCCAGTCGGGCGAGATGTATCATAATCTCCATACAAAATATCAGACCTGCACAAAAGCAGAGCATATTAATGATGGTTGTTACGTAGGCAAGCAGAGAATTCCCACAGGCTTTGATGTTATAAAAGAGCTTGCCCATTTCCGTTATTCTACCTTAAGTCAGTGGAACGGACTGATGGAGGGCGGATACGGCGGGTATTACGCTGAGGCTGAACAGGGAAGATATTCACTTGATGCAAACGGAAATTATATCAGTGATCCGAGCGGTGAATATGTTCGCGTTCTCCGCGGCTGGCCTGATGACAGCATTGATAATACACTTACTGCAGACGATGAGTATGCATACTATATCTACTGCAAGGCAGATGAAGTCAAATATAACGCAAGCGGCAGTAATGTAGGTGTCGAAAACGGAACTCACGTTTGGGTTTCGCCAAGCTCTGTTATGCAGTATTGGATTGACAATGAAGTCGTCACAATGGAGTGGCTTGACGATAACGGCATTATATATGACCCTGCTTGGTTTTATGACGATAACGGAAACCTTGTTAAGCGAAATACCTTTGAGTTTATCCGCGACCATCTCGGCTATAAGTTGGTAGCTCAGGATATTATGCTTAGAGGAGTCATTGCGTCGGGCGGAAATGTTTTTGTTGACCTCGCTCTTAAGAACTACGGCTTTGCCGCCGCCTTCGGACTCGAGAGCAGCTTTGTAATTTTGGATGCAAACGGCAACGAAGTTTCAAAGGTTTCTGTAGGTGATCCGTCTAAATGGTATAATCTGCCTACAGATTATTACACCGAGGACAGAAGTGAAAGTGTTCAGGACGATGTTCTGGTCCATTCTCTGCAGGCGGATATGACATTGCCGAGCGAAAGCGGTACCTACCGTCTGGCTCTTCTCCTTGAGAACGAATCAGGTGACACTGCCCGTCTCAGCAATGCAAATGCAAACGGCTTCAGCTATACCGCTGACAGTAACAGTTCGACCACAGGATATAACGTTCTTTACACATTTACCATTAATTAATTTTAAAACGCATCGGTTCTTTCGCCGATGCGTTTTTTTCAGCGCAGAGCTGAACGAAACACAACTCGTTTCTTACAGCCCAATGTTTTTTATATTGACTTTATTTCGCCCTTATTGTAAAATGATATTCAGAGATTTTATGAAATTTCGGAGGTTGAAAATTATGGAAAACAAGCCTGCATATAAAAGAGTACTTATAAAGCTCAGCGGTGAGGCTCTTGCCGGTGAGAAAAAGACAGGACTTGATTTTGATACAGTTCTTCGCGTATGCGAAAGCGTAAAAAAATGCCACGATATGGGTGCCGAGATTGCTATAGTTGTCGGTGGCGGCAACTTCTGGCGAGGTCGTTCAAGCGGCAAAATGGATCGCACCCGAGCCGACCATATGGGCATGCTTGCTACCACTATAAATTCACTCGGGCTGTGCGATGCTCTTGAGCAGCTCGGCGTAGATGTACGCGTACAGACAGCTATAGATATGCGTCAGATAGCAGAGCCTTATATCAGAAATAAAGCTGTTCGCCACCTTGAAAAGGGAAGAGTAGTCATCTTCGGCTGCGGAACAGGTAACCCCTTCTTCTCGACAGACACCGCTGCAGCGCTCAGAGCCGCCGAAATAGATGCCGATGTCATCTTCAAGGCAACCAATGTTGACGGCGTATATGACTCTGACCCGAAGACCAATCCGAACGCAGTCAAGTACGACAAGCTGACCCATCACGATGTTTTGAATCAGGAGCTTCACGTTATGGATAGCACCGCCGCATCCCTTTGTATGGATAACGGCATAAAGATTCTTGTTTTCAACCTTTCCGACCCCGATAATCTCGTTCGCGCAATACAGGGCGAAGAGATAGGAACACTCGTTTATTAGAAAATAATCCTTGGAGGTAATATATATGAACGAACTCATCAAAAAGACAGAAGAACGTATGGATAAATCCATAAACGCACTTACTCGCGAGTTTGGCACGGTCAGAGCCGGCAGAGCAAACCCCTCTGTGCTCGACAAGATAACCGTTGATTATTACGGTGTCGCTACCCCCATTCAGCAGATAGCAACCGTTTCGGTTCCCGAAGCCCGTATCTTGCAGATCCAACCGTGGGATACAACTACCTTAAAGCTTATAGAAAAGGCTATTCAGGTATCCGATATCGGCATCAATCCCAATAATGATGGCAGAGTTATCCGACTTTCTTTCCCCCCTCTTACCGAGGAGAGAAGACGCGACCTCGTTAAAGAAATTAAGAAAATGGCTGAAGAATCTAAGGTTGCTATTCGTTCTATCAGACGAGACGCTATCGAAAAGCTTAAAGGCCTCAAGAAGGACAATCAGATTACAGAGGATGATCAGGCTAACGGTGAGAAGAAGATTCAGAATCTCACAGACAAGTTTTGCGCCGAAGTAGATGCTTTGCAGGCAGCAAAGGAAAAGGAAATTCTTGAAATCTAAAACAAAAGGTCATCGTAGCGGTGCTATGGTGACTTTTTTGAAAGGTGATACAGTTGGCACTTTTTAAGAAAAAACAAAAATCCATTGCAGAGCGCAGGCTTCCTGAGCATATCGCCATAATTATGGACGGCAACGGCAGATGGGCTAAACAGCGTAATCTGCCTAGAACGGCGGGACACGCCGCAGGAAGCAAAAAGTTCAAAGAAATAGCAAGATATTGCAACAAAATAGGTATAAAATATCTGACAGTTTATGCCTTCTCAACTGAAAACTGGAAGAGACCCAAAGAAGAGGTCGATGCCATTATGAATATTTTCAGAGACTATCTCAGGGATTCTGCAAACTTTAAAAGTGAGAACATAATGCTAAAGTTTATAGGCGACAGAAAAGGTATACCTGAAGATATTGTAAAGCTTATGGAACAGGCTGAATTCGACTCAAAGGACGCTACGGGACTGAAGGTCTATATGGCTATAAACTATGGCGGCAGGGATGAGCTTGTCCATGCTGTGCGCGATATCATAAACGAGGGCATAAAAGCGGAGGATATTACAGAGGATACTATTTCAAAAAGAATCTACACTAAAGATTATCCCGATCCCGAGCTGATAATCCGCCCTAGCGGAGAATACCGCCTTTCAAACTTCCTTATCTGGCAGTCGGCATACAGCGAATTTTGGTTTTCGAATGTGCTTTGGCCTGACTTTACTCCCAATGATCTTGAACAGGCGATAGACGATTATAACAACAGAAACAGACGCTTTGGAGGTGTCTAAAGCTTTATGAAAACGCGAATTATTTCAGGCGCGGTCGCAGTAGCTCTGCTTATAGCCGTGCTTGTCGTTAACACCTATTGGTCGGTAACAGCGGTTATATTCATCGCCGTTCTTGCCGCACTTGCCGCATATGAGATGCTTTATAACACGGGCTGCGTCAAGATAAAGACGGCGGTCTTTGGCGCAATGATATATTCTTGTGTTATTCAGTTCTCATACGCAGGTCTGTTTTTTGTACCGCCTACCGTTTTGACAATTCTATATGTTTTATTTATAGTTTGTGTTACTCTTAAATGTCATACAAACTTTAAACCTGATGCAATAACAATGTGTCTTTCTATGCCGGTAGTGATTTCCTACGCTTTTTCGACCCTTACAGCTTTACTCAATTCTGCTGACGGATTAGGTCTTTTTTACCTTGTCTTACTTCTTAATTTTTCCTCGGTTGCAGATTGCTTTGCTTACTTTACGGGTGTTGCCATCGGACGGCATAAGTTAGCGCCTGTAATAAGCCCTAAAAAGACAATAGAAGGTGTAGTTGGAGGCGTGATCGGCTCTGTGATTGGTACGGTAATTATCTGTCTTATATTTAACAGATATATTATTGGCGGAAGCTTCAATATTCTGCTTCTCTGCCTCATCACTCCCTTTATGGTAGCAGTTGGAATTGTTGGCGACCTTTTTACCTCCGCAATAAAACGCTCATACGGAATAAAGGACTACGGTAATCTTATGCCCGGACACGGCGGAGTGCTCGACAGGTTTGATTCTATCTTGCTCTCGGCCCCCGTATTATCACTTCTTTTAAACTATGTGGAGGTAATCTCTTGAAGGATATTGTAATTCTCGGTTCAACTGGCTCCATAGGTGAGCAGGCGCTCGATGTCGCAAAAAAAGGCAGTTATAGGGTGCTTGCTATAGCCGCGGGCAGTAATATAGAAAAGCTTGAGGCCCAGGCACGTGAATTTAATGTAAAAGCGGTTGGCGTGTTTGACGCTGATAAGGGGATTGAGCTAAAAAAAAGGCTTTCCGACACCGATATAGAGGTTTACATCGGAGAAGAGGGAGTCTGCCGTGTTGCAGGCATCAAGGCTGATATAACACTTAATTCCATCGTCGGAATTGCAGGACTAAAGCCCACTTTTTCAGCTATAAATGCGGGCAACGATATCGCACTCGCAAACAAGGAGACCCTTGTTACCGCGGGCGAGCTTGTAAATAAAGCTGTCAAAGAAAAGGGAATAAAGCTTTTGCCTGTAGACAGTGAACATTCGGCGATTTTCCAGTCGCTTCAGGGCTCACCTGAAAAATCGCTTTCTAAAATAATCCTTACCGCTTCGGGCGGACCTTTTTACGGAAAGACTAAAGCCGAGCTTTCCAATGTAACCGTAAAAGAGGCTTTGAACCATCCAAATTGGTCAATGGGCGCGAAGATCACCATTGACTCTGCTACACTTATGAATAAAGGACTCGAAGTCATAGAGGCAGTACATCTATTCGGCGTTTCTCCCGATGATATAGAGGTGCTTGTCCACAGACAGAGCATAATTCACTCGGCAGTAGAATTTTCGGACGGCGCCGTTATTGCTGAACTTGGAACGCCCGATATGAGGCTTCCTATCCAGTATGCTTTCACATACCCTGAGCGCGGTGAGCTGTGCTGCGAGCGGCTTTCTTTAGCCGATGTCGGAACGCTTACATTTGCACGTCCCGATATTTCGACATTTGAGTGCTTAAAACTATGTATAGACGCAATACGCGAGGGCGGACTGAAACCTGCCGCCGCCAATGGCGCCAATGAAGAGGCAGTGGCGCTCTTCCTCGCTGGTAGAATTAAGTTTTTGGATATTGCACGTTTGGTACGCGCTGCTACTGACGCTCAAAATTCGGTAGACAGCTATACTTTAGAGGACGTTTTTGAGGCTGACAGAAAAGCAAGAGCTACAGTGCGTGAATTAGCATAAAGTATTTTGCATATCCTTATTATTAGAATAAATAAAATCAGGTGATCGTCATTCAGGTAATTGCTAATATATGGAACAACGTGTGGCCATATCTGGTTGCCGTAGTTATGTTTCTGCTTCTTATCATCATTCACGAATTCGGCCATTTTATAGCCGCAAAAATATGCAAGGTCAGGGTAAACGAGTTTGCAGTCGGCTTCGGCCCCAAGCTTTTTAAAAAGCAGATGGGCGAGACCCTATATTCTGTAAATCTGGTGCCTCTGGGTGGTTATTGCGCTATGGAGGGCGAGGACGAGGAGAGCGAGGACAGTAAGGCCTTTTGTAATAAAGGACCGCTTAAAAGACTTTTTATAGTCGCGAACGGCGCTATTTTTAACCTTATCCTCGGACTTATAATAGTCGCTGTTACCCTCATTCCAAATACGGAAAGCAACCTGCTTGGCACAACTACCGTTGTGAAGTTTGAGGAAACCGCTGTATCTTCAGAATATGGGCTTAAAGTTGGCGATGAGATACTGTCTGTCGATGGCAGACGTGTTTTTACTCCGCGGGATTTAAGTTATACGTTCACAAATGTTGACGACGGTGCAGTCGATATGGTGGTCCGTCGTGATGGCGCAAAGGTCGAGCTTAGCGATGTTCATTTCGCAACTGAAGAGGTAGACGGAATAAACGTTATACAGTTTGATTTCTGGCTGCTCGGCGAAGAAAAAACCTTTGGAAATCTTGTGGAGCACACCTTTAAAACAACCTTTTCTTATTGCCGCATAGTGTGGTTTTCTCTTATTGACCTTATAACAGGCAAATACGGTATTTCGGCGATGTCAGGTCCTGTTGGCATTACTGCAACGGTGGGCGAGGTTGCAAGACAGAACATTCTTGATCTGCTCCCAATAATGGCACTGATAACCGTAAATCTGGGCATATTTAATCTCTTGCCTTTGCCTGCTCTTGACGGTGGAAGAATACTATTCATTCTTTTTGAGCTTATAACAAGAAAACCCGTGCCCGCAAAATATGAGGGATGGGTGCATACGGTAGGATTTGTACTGCTTATCGGATTAATGCTGATAATAACCGCTAAAGATATAATCTCCTTGTTTGTGGGGTGATACAGTGTTTTTAAATGTTGATACTAAAAAGGTTTTTGCAGGAAACGTCGCTATAGGCGGCGGAGCTCCTGTTTCAATTCAGTCAATGCTGAATGTAAAGGCTGATAATATAGAGGGCAACGTCGAGCAGGCAAAAAGACTTGAAGCTGTAGGATGTGAGATAATCCGCGTTTCGGTACCGGATATAAACGCTGTAAGGCTTATTTACGCGCTTAAAGAAGCGGTAAGTGTGCCTATAGTTGCCGATATCCATTTTGACCATAAGCTTGCGCTTGAAAGCGTTGCCGCGGGTGTCGATAAGGTTAGGATAAACCCTGGTAATATCGGCTCAGACGATAATGTGAAGCGAGTCGCAAACGCCTGCAAAGCGGCAGGAGTTCCGATTCGGATAGGAGTAAATTCAGGTTCGCTTGAAAAGGAAATTTTAGAAAAATACGGCGCACCTACTGCCGAAGCTATGGTAGAAAGCGGTTTTTACCATATATCTCTCCTCGAAAAATTTGATTTTGACGATATAGTACTGTCTCTTAAATCTTCCGACCCACAGAGAATGTATGATGCCTATGCTCTTGCGGCTTCAAAGTGCAGATATCCTTTGCATCTCGGTGTTACCGAGGCGGGAACAGAACGAATGGGCGTTATAAAATCATCTGCCGCTATAGGTGGTTTGTTGCTCAGGGGTATCGGTGCTACCATACGTGTGTCACTCACTGATGACCCTGTGCTTGAGGTAACCGCCGCAAAGCAACTGCTTAAAGCCGTAGGACTTCGTAGTGACGGTATTAAATTTGTCTCCTGTCCCACCTGCGGCAGAACCAGCATCGACCTTATCGGTCTTGCAAAGGCGGCGGAAGAGCGCTTTGCAAATATAGATAAGAATATTACTGTTGCCATAATGGGATGCGCTGTAAACGGACCCGGAGAGGCAAAAGAAGCTGACCTCGGCATTGCGGGCGGCGACGGTTGCGGTCTTATATTTTCTCGCGGAAAGATAATAAAAAAGGTCAGTGAGGAAAAACTTCTTGACGCTTTGGAAGAAGAAATTAACAATTTTTAATTATATTTAAGTAGGTTTAGTAATGTCTGTTAAATTTAAAGATGTATTTTCAGAGTTCTCTGATGGTACGCGTTACGGTTCTTTATCCGAAACAGAACT
>JAZQER010000077.1:0-9928 GCA_045539095.1 Acutalibacteraceae bacterium
ACCATCGGTCACGTTGACCATGGTAAGACCACTCTTACTGCTGCTATCACTAAGTACCTTTCTCTTAAGGGTCAGGCACAGTTTGAGGACTATGCAAACATCGATAAGGCTCCCGAAGAGAGAGAGCGTGGTATTACAATCAATACCGCACACGTTGAGTACGAGACCGACGCTCGTCACTATGCACACGTTGACTGCCCCGGCCACGCTGACTATGTTAAAAACATGATCACCGGTGCTGCTCAGATGGACGGTGCTATCCTTGTTATCGCTTCTACCGACGGACCTATGGCTCAGACCAAGGAGCACCTTCTCCTTGCTCGTCAGGTTGGCGTTCCCTACATTGTTGTATTCATGAACAAGACCGACCTCGTTGACGACGAAGAGCTTCTCGAGCTCGTTGAGATGGAAATCCGCGAGACTCTCGACAATTATGAGTTTCCCGGCGACGATACTCCTATCATCAAGGGTTCTGCTCACAAGGCTCTTGTTGCTGGCAACGATCCTTCTCTTCCTGAGTATGCTCCTATTGCTGAACTCATGGCTGCCCTTGACTCTTACATTCCTACTCCTGACCGTAAGGCTGACCTTCCCTTCCTTATGCCTGTTGTGGACGTATTCACCATCACCGGACGTGGTACTGTTGCTACCGGCCGTGTTGAGCGTGGACAGCTCCGCACTTCTGAGGAAGTTGAAATCATCGGTCTTACCGAAGAGAGAAAGAAGACCGTTGTTACCGGTATCGAAATGTTCCGTAAGCTCCTCGACTATGCTGAGGCAGGCGACAACATCGGTGCTCTTCTCCGTGGTATCCAGAGAACTGAGATCGAGCGCGGTCAGGTTCTTTGTAAGCCCGGCTCTGTAAACCCCCACACCAAGTTCCATGGTCAGGTTTACGTCCTTTCTAAGGATGAAGGCGGCCGTCACACTCCTTTCTTCAACAACTATCGTCCTCAGTTCTACTTCAGAACTACCGACGTTACCGGCGTTATCTCTCTCCCTGCAGGCACTGAGATGTGCATGCCTGGCGATAACGTAGAGATGGACGTTGAGCTTATCACTCCTATCGCTATTGAAGAAGGACTTCGTTTCGCTATACGTGAGGGTGGTAGAACAGTAGGTTCCGGCGTTGTTACCGCTATCAACGAATAATTTATAATATTTCGTTCTTTCAAACGGATGTACTGCAAGGTGCATCCGTTTTTTATTGACTTTTGAAGTTTTAGATAATATAATATCAATATGTATATTTTTTAATTAGTATGGGGGATAAGTTTATGTATCAGATCAAGACTTATAACAAAATTTCTGCTGTGGGACTCAAGGAGTTTGACAGTGCAAAATATGTAATTTCCGATGATGTTGCTGCGCCTGTAGGTGCAGTAGTCCGCTCTGCAGCACTTCACGATGAGGTTTTCCCGAAGTCTTTGCTTGCAATAGCAAGAGCAGGAGCCGGTGTTAACAACATACCCTGTGACCGCTGTGCAGAGGAGGGAATAGTTGTTTTCAATACTCCCGGTGCTAATGCAAACGCTGTTAAGGAGCTTGTTATCGCAGGACTCCTTCTCGCTTCCCGTAAGGTTGTTCCCGGAATTGAGTGGGCAAAGACCTTAAAGGGTAACGGCGACGCAGTCGGAAAAATGGTTGAAAAGGGCAAGGGACAGTTTGTCGGCCCCGAAATTATGGGCAAGAACCTCGGCGTTGTAGGACTCGGCGCAATCGGCGTTCTTGTTGCCAATGCTGCTGCAAAGCTTGGTATGAAGGTCTACGGCTACGACCCCTATCTTTCTATCAAGTCTGCTTGGAGCCTTTCAAGCGCTACCATTCATTGCGACAGCCTCGATGAGCTTTATGAGAAGTGTGACTACATAACCCTTCACATTCCTTGCACAAAGGATACAAAAGGCTCTGTAAATAATATCGCTTTTGCTAAGATGAAGGACGGTGTACGTATTCTTAACTTTGCTAGAGGAGAGCTTGTAAACAGTGACGATATGCTCGAAGCACTCGAGAGCGGTAAGGTTGCTTCCTATGTGGTTGATTTCCCGTCTGATGAGATGATTGGCGTAGAAAACGTAGTTGCTATTCCTCACCTTGGCGCATCTACTCCCGAGTCTGAGGACAACTGCGCTTATATGGCAGCAAATGAGTTAATTGATTATATCGAAAACGGTAATATTGTGAACTCTGTTAATATGCCCGCAGTTTCTATGCCGAGGTCCACAGAAGCCAGAGTCTGCGTAATTCACAAGAATATCCCGGGTATCATTTCGGCTATCACCACCGCTCTTGCAGAGAAGGATACCAACGTTGCTCATATGCAGAACAGCTCTCGTGGCGACTATGCTTACACCATTCTTGATATCGATTCTCTCCACGACGGCATAGAGGATAAGCTCATGAGCGTTGACGGAATCATCCGCGTTCGCGTTATCAAATAATTGTTGACAAAATACAATTTGGTGGTATAATAACTTCAAACAAAATAAAAACGTTGATAGGGACAGTCGTTTTGTTCGGATTTTCAGAGAGTCGGCGGCAGGTGAGAGCCGATATGAAGACACTGCGAGAATCACCCTTGAGTTGAAAGCTGAAGAAAAGGAGTATTCCATTAGTAAGCGATCCGTAGACCTGCGTTAAAGGCAAAGCGTATAATTGTGCGTGAGAGTGGCTACTTTGTAGCAATTAGAGTGGGACCACGGAGATTTTATCTATCTTCGCCTCTATGGGTTTTTCCGTAGAGGCGTTTATTTTTTTAAAGGAGAGTTATATTATGGTTACTCTTGACAAGGTTTATCATGCGGCATACGTACTGAAAGAGGTAGTAAGACATACCGAGCTTGTAAAGGCTCCTACCCTGAATCCCGTCGCCGATATTTACTTAAAACCCGAAAACCTTCAGGTTACGGGTTCCTTTAAGGTGCGCGGCTCGGGTTATATGATATCCCAGCTCACAGAAGAAGAGAAAGCGAAGGGCGTTATTGCATGCTCGGCAGGAAACCACGCTCAGGGCGTTGCACTTGCCGCTACAAAATACGGAATTAAGTCGGTCATTTGTCTGCCCGACGGCGCACCAATCTCTAAGGTTGAGGCTACCAAGAATTATGGTGCCGAGGTCGTTATGGTAGAGGGCGTTTACGACGACGCCTATGCCGAAGCAATAAGACTCCGCGATGAAAAGGGATATACCTTTATTCATCCATTTGATGCAGAAAATGTTATTGCAGGTCAGGGCACTATCGGTCTTGAAATACTCGACGAGCTTCCCGATGCCGACGCGATAATTGTGCCTATCGGTGGCGGTGGACTGATTTCAGGTGTTGCTCTTGCCGCAAAGAAGCTACGTCCTGAAATAAAGGTGTACGGTGTTCAGGCAGCAGGTGCCCCCTCTATGTTCAATTCTATCAGAGACGGGCATATTGAAAGACTCGACTCTGTTTCCACCATCGCAGACGGTATAGCAGTTAAAGAGCCGGGCGAGCACACCTACGAATATGTAAAGGAATATGTCGATGAGATAGTCACCGTTACTGAGGACGAGATATCTTCTGCAATACTTGCCCTTATCGAGCAGCATAAGATGATTGCCGAGGGCGCAGGTGCCGTCTCGGTTGCCGCCGCTATGTTTAACAAGGTTCCCGTTGTAGGCAAGAAAGTTGTCTGTGTTGTTTCGGGCGGTAATATCGATGTTACAATCCTTTCCCGTGTAATCAAGCGCGGATTAACCAGAAGCGGCAGAAACTACAATCTCTGTGTCGAGCTTATGGATAAACCCGGTCAGCTAAAAGGCGTTTCGGATATTATAGCATCCAAGGGCGGAAATGTAATTTCAGTCCACCACGAAAGAGCAGGCGAGGGCGCAGATATCAACGGCTGCTTCCTGCGTATCGTCCTTGAAACGAGAAACTTCGACCATATCAAAGAGATAACCGATGCACTTTCAGCCGGCGGATTTAAGTTAGTATAAGGAGAAAACGAAAATGAGCGAAAAAGTATATACTAAAAATGCACCTGATGCTATCGGACCGTATTCACAGGCCGTTAAGGTCGGAAACCTTGTTTTTACATCGGGACAGATTGCTATAAATCCCGAAAGCGGTGCGGTTGAAGCTACCTCGATAGAGGCACAGACCGAGCAGGTCTGCCATAATCTCTCTGCCGTCCTTGAGGCCGCAGGAAGCTCACTCGACAAGGCTGTAAAAACAGTCTGCTTCCTCTCGGATATGGATAACTTCGCCGCATTCAACGAGGTGTACGGAAAATATTTTACCTCTAAACCTGCACGCTCCTGCGTAGCAGTAAAAACTCTTCCCAAGAATGTCCTTGTTGAGGTAGACGTAATAGCAGAAATATAAAAATGAGCCCTTCGGTTAATACCGAAGGGCTTTTGTATGTATTGCTATTACTTTAAGATCTTGAAATAATCAAGGAAGAGGAGAACGAGACCGATAAGAATGTAAAGGTCAATAAGTCCGCCAAGTAAACCGATGATAATGCCGAGAATCGGAATCTTTGCAAGAAGCCCGATAACAGCACCGATAACAGCGCCAACTACAATATGGATGATTGCCATAATAACAAGAGCGGCAACATCTTTCTTTTCAGTAAAAGAATAGGGGAAATATTTCTTCAAGATATCCATTTTTAAAACCTCCTAAAAGTTCTATATAAAGAGTACCATAATTTTCTATTAAATACAAGAAAAATGTATGTTGTATTGTGTCAAAAAACAGTTGACAGCAGAATTTTTGCCTGAATCAGATATGTTAGAAGTGTAAAAAGGTTGACCGCTCAATAAATTCTTTATTTTTCGACACTTTTGTGATAAAATATATGCGACCTTAATATGCTTTAAAAAATTCATCAAACGGAGAGAGTATGAAAGAAAGCAATAAAAAGAAAAAATGGATAAAATTCCGTCACCGCATTGTCAGAAATATGGTCTACGCCGCACTCTATCCCTATTCACGGATTAAGTATGGAATAACTGTAGAAAAATTTAAAGAGCAGAAAGACCACCCTTATCTGATACTTTATAATCACCAGACTGCGTTTGACCAGTTTTTCGTAGGTATGGCGTTTAAGGGTCCCGTCTATTATCTGGCGTCGGAGGATATATTTTCACTCGGTTGGGTCTCCTCCGTCATAAAATTTCTCGTCGCACCTATCCCTATAAAAAAGCAGACTACTGACGTCAAGGCTATTCTTAACTGTATCAGGGTAGCTAAAGAGGGAGGTACAATAGCCATTGCGCCTGAGGGAAACCGTACATACAGCGGAAAAACCGAATATATAAACCCTGCAATAGTACCGCTCGTAAGAAAACTTGGATTGCCTGTCGCACTATATCGTCTTGAGGGTGGCTACGGCGTTCATCCTCGTTGGTCCGATGCTGTGAGAAAGGGTAAAATGCGCGGCTTCGTTTCCCGTGTGATTTCTCCTGAGGAATATAAGCACATGACCGATGACGAGCTTACTGCTGCGTTGAATAAAGAACTTTTTGTCAACGAAGCGGTAGCAGATGCAGAATTTCATCATAAGTGCCTTGCCGAATATCTTGAACGGGCTATCTATGTCTGTCCGTACTGTGGCTTGTCTGTTTTTGAGAGTCAGGCTGATATTACCGAGTGTAAAAAGTGCGGAAGAAAGGTAAGATACCTGCCCACAAAGCAATTGCAGGGAATAGACTTTGATTTCCCATTTGAGTTTGTCAGCGATTGGTATGATTATCAGAAAGACTTCGTAAACCGACTTGACCTTGATGAGATGGGCGACTGTCCGTTATACGAAGATACCGCTGCTGTGAGTGAGGTAATCATTTACGATAGAAAGCAGCAACTTTGCGAGAATGCGGGCATAACCCTTTATATGGATAGAATTGAGGTAGAAACACCAAGACAGTCGTATGTATTTTTGTTTGACCAAGCATCAGCGGTAACCGTGCTTGGAAAGAATAAACTTAACATCTACCACAACAAAAGGGTATATCAGCTTAAAGGTGATGTGCATTTTAATGCCCTTAAATATGTCAACATATTTAACCGCTACAAAAATATAATAAGGGGAGAAAAAGATGGAGAATTTTTGGGACTCTAATGTATGGGGCAGTGTGATGCTATTTATCGTGCTACTTGCAAGTCTGCTTGTAGGTAATATGATTAAAAAGTCGACCCCTTTTATGCAAAATTCACTTATACCGACTTCGGTTATCGGTGGTGGAATACTCATAATAATAGCCGCTATTTATAAGGGCATTACGGGTGATGTAATGTTCGACACCGCCATCTTCGGCGGAGACGGAACGGCAAAGCTTGAGATAATTACATATCACACCCTCGCTCTCGGCTTCATCGCTTCGGCTTTCAAGAGTTCGGACGGAAAGATAACTAAAAAGCGTGCGACCGAGATATTTAACACAGGAGTCACCACCGTTTCGACCTATCTCATTCAGGCCATTTTCGGTCTTGCTATTACCCTTGTTGCCGCTATGTTTATTTCGGGTTTTTTCAAGGCTTCGGGAATACTTCTTCCTTTCGGCTACGGTCAAGGAACGGGTCAGGCAATGAACTACGGTAATATCTATGAAACACAGAATGGCTTTGTCGGCGGAAAGAGCTTTGGACTCACTATAGCCGCACTTGGATTCCTCAGTGCAAGCTTCGGTGGAGTTATCCACCTGAATATTATGAAAAAGCGCGGTAAATTTCATATTTCGGGAGATAAGTATAAGCTCAACTCTGAGGTTGTAGAGTCCGAAAATGAGATTCCCATGCAGGAAAGCATCGACAAGATGACCGTTCAGATATCTATCATCTTCGTTGCATACGCGCTTGCGTTTATTCTTATGTACCTGCTCGGTCTTGCACTTCCGGGAATGAAGTCAACCGTTTACGGATTTAACTTTCTGCTCGGCGTTCTGTCGGCAACCCTTGTGAAGACACTTATAAAGTTTATGCGCAAAAAGAATATTGTCAGAAAGGACTATGTTAATAACTTCCTTATGACACGCGCATCAAACTTCTTTTTTGATGTAATGGTAGTTGCAGGAATAGCAGCAATCCGACTTGATGTTATCGAAAAGTATTGGGGCATTATGCTTATACTCGGCGTTGTCGGGCTAATTATTACTTATGCTTACAACCGTATAGTTGTAAACACACTTTTTAAGGACTATCCAGAGGAGCAGTTTCTTGCAATGTACGGAATGCTCACAGGAACAGCCAGTACGGGAATCATTCTTCTCCGTGAGATAGACGGTGAGTTTAAGACCCCTGCGGCAGATAACCTCGTTTATCAGAATTTCCCCGCAATTGTTTTCGGCTTTCCGATGATGCTGCTTGCAAACCTTGCACCCTATAAACCCGAGCTCACACTCGGCATCCTCGTTGCATTTTTTATAGTTATGAACATCATCCTCTTCAGAAGCTTCATATTTAAACGTAAAAAGAAGTAATTTTTAGAGCCGTTACAAGACGGCTCTTTAATTTTCTGTTTATTTGTGATATAATATGTTTATAAAGATTCATGTTGTGAGGTGAGTGTATGGATAAATTTGTTTTACATTCAAATTATAGTCCTACCGGAGACCAACCACAAGCGATTGAAAAATTAACCGAAGGCATCAAAAAGGGCTTAAAAGAGCAGGTTTTACTGGGTGTTACAGGTTCAGGTAAGACCTTTACAATGGCGAATATTATTGAAAAAGTGAATAGACCAACCCTCGTTCTCGCTCACAATAAAACCCTCGCCGCACAACTTTGTACTGAGTTCCGCGAATTCTTCCCTGAGAATGCGGTTGAGTATTTTGTCTCCTATTATGACTACTATCAGCCTGAGGCGTACATCCCCGGGTCAGACACCTATATTGAAAAAGACTCTGCCATAAATGATGAGATTGACAAGCTGAGGCATAGCGCCACCTGCGCTCTTTCCGAGCGTCGCGATGTTATAATCGTCGCATCGGTCTCTTGCATCTATTCTCTCGGTAACCCGATAGATTACCGTAATATGGTAATATCTCTTCGTGTCGGAGCTGAGAAGGGAAGAGACTGGCTCATTAAAAAGCTTGTTGATCTTCAGTATGAGAGAAATGATATCAACTTTACCAGAAACAAGTTTCGCGTCCGCGGCGATGTTGTTGAAATATATCCTGCATACTCTCATGAAAACGCTATTCGTGTAGACTTTTTCGGCGATGAGATAGAGCGTATATGCGAGATAAATACCCTCACGGGCGAGATAAAGAGCATTATGCAGCACGCGGCGATTTATCCTGCATCTCACTATATTGTCCCTGCTGACAAAATGGCAGATGCTCTTCGTGAAATTGAAAACGAGATGGAAGAGCGGGTCGAGTTCTTTAAGGGCGAGGAAAAACTAATTGAAGCACAGCGCATCCGTCAGCGTACCGAGTATGACGTTGAAATGCTTCGCGAAATCGGCACATGTAAGGGAGTGGAAAACTATTCCCGTGTGCTTTCACGCAGACCCGCGGGCAGTGTGCCATTCACTCTTCTTGACTATTTCCCCGAGGATTTTGTCCTGTTTGTCGATGAGTCGCACGTAACTCTGCCGCAGGTAAGAGGAATGTTCGGCGGCGATAGGGCGAGAAAGGAAAACCTTGTAGAATACGGATTCCGTTTACCATCGGCTTTTGATAACCGTCCGCTCAATTTTAATGAGTTCTATGATCATATAAATCAAGTGGTTTTTGTTTCGGCAACCCCCGGTGAGCTTGAAAAAGAAAAGAGCGCACAGATTGCCGAGCAGGTAATAAGACCGACGGGACTGCTTGACCCTCTTGTTACAGTCAAGCCTACCGAGGGACAGATAGACGATCTTGTTTCGGAGATAAATGTCCGTTCTGAGCGAAATGAGCGTGTTCTGGTTACCACCCTTACAAAGAAAATGGCAGAGGATCTTACTGAATATCTCGAAAACCTTAGTATAAAGGTCAGATATATGCACCACGATATAGATACGATCGAGCGCATGGAAATAATCCGCGACCTTCGCCTCGGCGAGTTTGATGTCCTTGTAGGAATAAATCTTCTCCGTGAGGGACTGGATATTCCGGAAGTATCGCTCGTAGCAATTCTTGATGCCGATAAGGAGGGCTTTCTCAGAAGCGAAACCTCCCTTATACAGACGATAGGCAGAGCTGCCCGAAACGCCGACGGCGAGGTCATAATGTATGCCGACAGCGTGACGCCCTCCATGGAGCGCGCGATAACAGAGACCGAGCGCCGCCGCGCAATACAAAAAGCGTATAACGAGGCGAACGGCATAACGCCGAAAACCATCGTCAAGGACGTTCGCGAGATAATTGAAATGTCAGCGAAGCCCGAGGAAAGGGAAAAACCGATAAAGCAGATGAGCCGCGCAGAGCGCGAAGAGCTTATCACCCGACTGACCCGCGAGATGAAACAAGCGGCAAAGCTGCTTGAATTCGAGCACGCGGCATATCTTCGCGACCGTATAAACAAGCTCCGCGGAGGAAAATAAGCGAATGAGCCAAATTGTGGGAATTTGGCTCATTTTTTCTTTGCTATTACTTGATTTTTGTGGTAAAATAAACTGAATAGATATTTTTTATTGAGGTGGCAAGATTTGGCACAGGACAAGCTCATAATAAAGGGCGCAAAGGAGCACAACTTAAAGGACGTTACGGTAGAGATACCGAGAGACAAGCTGACTGTTTTTACGGGACTGTCGGGCTCGGGTAAGTCGTCCCTTGCCTTTGACACTATCTATGCTGAGGGTCAGCGCAGATATATGGAGTCTCTGTCCTCATATGCCCGTCAGTTCTTAGGTCTTATGGAAAAGCCCAATGTTGATGCTATCGAGGGCCTTTCTCCCGCAATATCAATTGATCAGAAAACTACCTCTAAAAACCCACGCTCGACCGTTGGTACTGAGACCGAAATTT